>CAYLSY010000026.1:5030-13690 GCA_964386275.1 uncultured Hyphomicrobiales bacterium | reverse complement strand
TGGATATGCAAGAGAAAAGTGTTTTTAAGAGAAGTTATGAGTTATAAGTTATGAGCGAAAAGAAGAATAGAAGTGAACAAAACCGCGGAGATGTTTAATATCGGTAACTGCGAGTGTGAAGATGGAGAAAATATTATAGTCTGCATGTATGTATATGCAGGCTTTTTATGTATAACTACCCTTACTTCCCGCTCAGCATCCCGGCCAATTCCAATTCACGAGCTAAAACATTATTGAATAGCTTCGATAGCGGTATCTCTTTTCTTCGGCTTGGCTATCTCTTTTTTTTCTTTGGTTCTTTTTCTTTGGTGTTAATTATTTCAATAAAATAAATCAAGCTTTTCCATCTGCTTAGGATAATTAGCTTTGCTCCGAATTACTTTTTTTTAGAAAATCGCTTATGCACGCCCGGAGGGACTCGAACCCCCAACCCTTTGATCCGAAGTCAAATGCTCTATCCATTGAGCTACGGGCGCATATTTTTTAAAAGACAATATTTTAAAATACAAAAATAACTATTTCTTGAATAATCTCTTAATGGATAATATTTCAGACTTGGTAAAGAATTTCAACCATATTAGCAGTCCTATAAACACAGCTACTGCTGCAAACCTTACGGTAATTGTCCACCAGCCCGTCGATGGAATGGCTTTTGCAGCCAGAAATACACCCACTGCCGAAAAAATGATTATTGCCATCCGCTTCCATTCGTATTTCATTGGGTATACCTTGCGAAGGAAAAAGTATAGCATTGCCGCGCTTACAAAATAGGAAATAAACATGGCAATCGCAGAACCGAAATATCCGAAATATGGCACAAGCAACAAGTTTAAACCAATATCCAATAGCGCCGCGACTCCCACAGGATAAGGCAAATACTTGGTTTGTTTCATAATATTGAAACCAGCGGCAAAGTTTGTGTAAACGCCGTTGAAGAAATACCCCCCAAGTATCAACGGTATTATACCCATTCCGCCCCAAAAGCTCGGGTTGATTAGTTTGCCGCCAACAAACGGCAATCTTACTGCATAATCGACAAATAAAGATGTAACCAAAAAAACCGAGGCGCAAACAAGAGTGAAATAAGTCAAAATCCTTGCAAACAGCGGTTTTGCGTCCTTGCTTTCGTAGTTCGACAGGTAAAACGGTCGCCAAGCGTAATCGAAAACCGAAGCTATCATCATCATCGGTATACCGAGACGATGGTTAACACTGTAAAGCCCTACTTCTGTGGAATTAGTCATCAGCTTCAGTAACGGTCTATCGACTACATGCAGCATGATAGCAGAAATATTCGCCGGAATAGTCGGAATGCCGAACTGCAGCATTTCTCGGAACATTTTCCAATCAATTTTCAGATTCAACAGCTTGATTACTGATGGTAAAAAAAAGACTGCTCCTGCTAGATTTGCCAAAACTTGCGCCAAGACAGCGCCTTTGGCGCCCATGTGGGCGACGACAAGCATGTAGAAATTTAGCATAATTGCCAGCGCTATCATACCAAAACGTGTAAGCGAGAACCTGAGCGCCTTTCGCTGCATTCGCAAGAATCCGAGCGGAATTATTGTGAATGCGTCGAACATTGGAATGAGAGCCGCATAGGTCAGAATCAACGCTCCGTCTTCGATTTCGAGCATAACAGGCGCTACTATGCTGGATGTGGCTATAACGAGCAAAGCAAGAGCTATGCAAGAAAAAGCGATAAACAGATATGAATTTGTAAATGCTTTGCGGGTTTGCTCATAGTTATCCTTGGAATAAAACCGGAAGAAAGCCGCTTCCATCCCGAAAGAGTTCAAAACGTTGATGAATGCGATTATCGTAAAAATGTTAGAAACGTCGCCGACTTCCGGTACAGTCATATAGTTCGAATAAAGAGGCGTTAATAGGAATGTTAAAAAGCGACCAGCTACGGTGAATGCACCGTAAATCATTGTGTCAGAAGCAAGCGATACTATTTTGCTACGCATAATGTTGTGGTATTATCTTTTTTTTAAAACATACGACGCTTCAAGGCTAATGCTACGTAACCCTTTGAAAATATTAGCCATTGGGAATCTTGCGACTGGCAATCCGTGTTTTATTCGAAAAACAGGTCTCAGCAAATAATAAGACTCGCTGAAAATCTCAAATCCCGCATCAGCAGCCAAAGAACGAAAACGAGCCGGACAAAGTCGAATCGTTCTTAAACGTTTAACTTCAGCAATGTCAGGCGCTCTGCCGCTGCGAATCAGCCTTTCGAACAATGGCTCGCACAAAAGATGTATAAACGGAATTTTCGATGCGGCGTTCTTTAATGTATGTTGATGTCCACCGAATGGCGAGTTATACGGCGGAAAGCTGACGTAAAGCGCTCCTCCGGGGCGAAGCATCTCATATAAATGGGTCAATGCCGCCGCTGGTTCGGCAATATGTTCTATAACATCCCTCAGCAAAATTAAATCGAACTTGCCGAGCAAATTCGGCGGAGTGCTATCATTTACAATATCATGGTGAGCATAGTCCACATCCAATGAAACCAACCGCGCGATTGTGGCGCCGGATTCGAGCCGGTAATCGGCTATATCAGCGGCGAACGCTTCGCCTGCTCCAGCAGCTGCAAACGCCATCAGCGCTCCGCCCTCGGCGCTGCCGATTTCCGCTACTTTAAAACCTGTTTTGAAAACGCCTTTATTCGATAATTCAGGCACAAGGAAATCCCTGCCCAAGCGGTATTGATATCCCCAATAATATTTAATATTATCTGATATTTCCGAGATCGAGGCGATAGTGTCGAAAACTTTATCCATTGCGCCTCGCTGGTTGATTTCTTATTTTTTCGACTGAACGCATTACAGCTTCGAAGACTTGTGTGTGTGGGATTCGTTCCATGCACTTGACCGGAACGTCGCAATCGGGCAAATAACAGCACAGGCAGTCCATCTCGGGGAAAATCTTTTCGCCTTTGCCGTAAATATCAATTTCCGTATTCGAAGTCGGCCCAAAAAGGGCTATTACCTGTTTTCCCAGCGCTGCAGCGGCATGCAAGGCAAGAGTATCGCCGGTAACAACAACATCCGATAGGCTCAACAGCGCAAAAAAGCTTCTCAATGAGTTATTCGAACCTGTGTCGATTACGTTTGGATTGCCACGAGCCAAAGCTTCGTTACGGCTTGCTTCCGAAGGTCCGCCGTAAAGCAGTATTTTGATGTCAGAAAATTTTGAAAGCATTTCAATTAGTGCTTCATAGCCGCTTTCGGTCCATTTCTTCATTTTCCAACGTTCTCCGGCGCCGGTATTCAATCCGATTAGGATGTCGCTACTTGAAATTCCGTTCTGCTCGGCAAAACGTCGGGCATATTTTCGTTCGGCGTCGGTTAAATTAATAATAATTGGATATTCGGCAACGTCGGCGATTTCGAGTATATCAAGCATTAATCGTTGATAGGTCTTGGTATTCAACTTTTTTACGTCGTCGAAAGCGCCCATTTCGAGCCACACAGCCGATGAATCGTTCAGCGGCAAGACCGAGCCTTTTTCGGATAAAACAAAGCCAAATTTTCGAGGCGCATTCGCAATTGCCGCTGCCAGCGAACTTTTCGGCGCTGAGTCGAGATTGATAACAATATCGAATGCCTGATTGGAGATGAAAGCGTGCGCCCACGGTTCTTCCCAAGGCAGTATTAAAGAAATATAATCGTTGTTGATGAATATTTCCTTTGATTCGGACTTAGTCATCCACACAATTTCATAATCTGGATATTTGTTTTTGAGCGGTTTCAAAATCGAAGTTGTGCGCAAAACGTCGCCCATAGCGTCGAGTTTAATGATGAGTATTCTCTTGGCTCGTTGCCGATAATGCGGGCAATTGCCGCATTTAATTTTACTTTCCTTATGAAACGAGCATGGTTTGTCGCCCGGGAAATGAATACAATCGTGTTTCAGCGTCACTTAAGGAACTCCTCGATAGCGGGTATAATTAGTTCAAATTCGCTGCTTGCCTTGCTTCTATTCATGTTTTGCCGCAACTCATCGCCTGCGGCGGTAAGGAAGAATTCTATTATGCTTTCAGCCAACGCTTTTGGGTTGAGCGGCGGTACGATAATGCCGTTTTTACCTTCGATAATGCTCTCGGTTAAGCCGCCTACTCGAGTAACAAGCACCGGTTTATTGAATCCGAACGCTATGTTCAGAATTCCGCTCTGTGTGGCGGAATTATAGGGCAGCACAACTAAATCAGCTGCTGAATAATACTTGCCGACATCTTCGTTAGGTACATATTCGTTTACGATGGTAACGTTATTGCTTATACCCAATTGCTTGATTAAATCCAAGTATTCCGCTGGCGAATCATAGAATTCGCCGACAACCAGCAAATGCAAATCAGGACAAGAGAATAGAGCAATTGGCATGGCTTTCAACAAGTTATCCAAGCCTTTGTATTTGCGGACATAACCAAAAAAGAGTAGCACTTTTTTGTTTGCAAGTCCTAGTGCCGATTTTGCTTCATCGATTGTAAGCGTTTTTTGGGGGGCGTAACAGTCATATATCGGCAGTGCTGCTTTGCGTGCAGGTTTTCCGGGGTAAAGGCGTAAGATTTCTTCGTGGACGCTATTGGATAGCGTAATGAAATATTCGGCGCGTTTTAATGCCATATTTGTAAGAAACCTGTCCGGCAGGCGGCTTTCGTGCGATATGATGTTTTCGGCAATTACGACCAATTTGCCATCGGGGAATGCCCGCTTGTATGAGCGTCCCAAGTAATTGTAGAGGAATCCGAAAAATGGCTGCCACCAATTCAGTATAAGCGCATCAGGCTTAAGCAGCTTAATTCTTTTTGCAGCTTTTTGCCAAGTTGTGGGGATTACCGAATTTATTATATGCTCGGCAGGATGCACTTTCATGCCCTTGCTACTGATGTCATTTTGTCTTACGCCCGGGAATAAAAAATCGGGGTACAGCTTTGAAAACGATACGACTTTGACATCGTAGCGGCACGACAGCAACTCGTATAAGTGCGCTATAAACAAGGCATTACCCCCGCGAAGCGGATAAGCCGGTCCGACAATTACAATTCTTTTCTTTTGGTCGAGATTATCGCTGCTTTTTTTAACCAAAATAATTCCTTTTCCGGTATTTCTTTTTTTTATAAACGATATTTTAACAATTTTATTTACTGCCAACGACGCCGAGAAGAAATAATATTGCAACTTAACAAGAAATTCACTTCGAATTAACAACTATAGGATAATTTTGCTTAAAAAACAGAATAAAAAAGGAAAAAATCAAGAATAAAGGAAAAATGAATTCAAACATTGCTTTGTCCGAAGAAATAAAAGATATAGCGTTGAACATGAAAAGCAGCCATTCCACAGGCGCTTTGAACAATAAAACCATCCTTGTTATATGCAAGGATACCCCGACAATTGAGTTTATCATTTCAACCCTGAAAGATAAACCATATAACGTGTTCTATTCAATAAACCGTTATGATGCCGTTCAATTGGCTAAGAACATATACCCGGATTTGATATTGATGGACTTGGATTCTCACGAAACAAGCAAGGACCCGATGCGTTTATTCAAGGTTGAACCAATTATTTCGACCACTCCGTTCATTTTTCTTGCTTCGAAGAAAAACGATGTTGATTCATTCATCGGCAGCGACAGCACAGACGATTATTTGTTGAAACCTTTAAAAAGAGAATTGTTCCTTTCGAAAATCAATACTTTTTTTTCGAATCTTTCGAAACTATCACGGAAATTCGAAGAGCGAATGGAAAAACTGCGCGGAAACATTACCTTTGCACTGCCGCATGAATTCAGAACATCGCTTAACGGAATCTTGGGTTTCTCGAATATGATAATTCAAAATACCGAAAGTAAAAACGGACTTAACAAAAACCAAACCGATGACATCAAGGACATGGCTAAATCAATTATGGACTCAGCCAAGCATTTGAGCCGCCTTGCCGAAAATTTCCTTCTATATTCACAAATTCAAACGATTCTCGAAAGTAGCGAGGATTTAGAAAAAATTCGAAAGTTTACAATCAATAACCCGAAAGAAATAATTTCTGATATCATATCAAGTTTTGAAGCTGACTACAGCCCCAAGAAGTTTATACAATATACCGAAAATGCTCATCTGCCGATTTCGTTCTACTATTTCTATAAAATCATCTATGAATTGCTCGATAATGCCTTGAAATTTTCGCCTAACAACGAAAAAGTTGCCATAACGGCGGTTAATCTTGGTAATTACTATCGAATCAGAATTACCGACAAAGGTAGAGGCTTGACCAAAGAGCAGCTGGACACAATCGGAGCCTATCGGCAATTCGAAAGAGATATTTATGAGCAGCAGGGCGCAGGTTTGGGGCTTATCATAGCAAAACAGCTAACGATAATTCATAAGGGGAAGTTCGATATCGAAAGCCGTGTGCAGGAAGGAACTTCTATTCTGATTGGTTTGCCGGTTATTAGTAATTCAAAAAACGGTATGCCAGCGCATTCCATAGATATGTCAACCCCAATAAGTAATGAAATTGTTCAAGTTGAATAACGATGCAGCAATGAAAGATAATTTTGCCAATTTGCACTTGAAATCGACAATAGGTGAACTCGATTTATTCGAATCCATCGTCAATAGCGAAAACAACTTGACTCACGTAACATCGACCTTGCTTGAACACCCGAATCAGCCTGGTGCAATTATTGTCGACGGGAACAAAAATAGCAGACGATTACTCGGAGTGATTTCCAGAAAATCTTTTTTTGAATGCCTAACGAAACCATTCTATGCCGAGCTATTTTCGAACAGGCCACTGTCGGCATTTTTAGAAGTTGTCGGAAAAATGAGCTATATTACTCTGCCATCGACCATGCAGATTACTTCGGCTGTCGCCACAGCCCTTGAGCAAAGCAAAGATTTATTCGAAACCGGAATACTTGTGGAATTCGACAAAGGCGTTTATAAGCTGCTCGATACTTATCAGCTTGTGCTGGCATATTCACATATCAACTCCTTGGCGCTGAATGCGCTAAAAGAAGCCAGTGATTTTAAAACCGAACTGCTCAGCATCGCCGCGCATGACCTGAAAAACCCGCTCAATACAATTATCGGATTAACAAAAGTTCTTCAAAGCGAGCTGGAAAGCGGTAAAGAAGAAATACTCGACATTATCGATAACATCAGCGCAACTGCCAAGCATATGCACAATCTGATTATTGAATTGCTTAACTCTACAGTAATCGAAGCCGGCAGAATTCAGCTGCGCAAACAGTTAATCGACCTTAGCGAACTCGTCTCGGCAATAGTATATCAGAACCAGACGCTCGCTCAGGGCAAATCTCAAACGCTTGAGTTCTTCTACGACCATGATGCTGAATTCCTTATCGAGGGCGATACTCTTAAAATCCGCGAATCAATCGAAAACCTTATCAGCAACGCAATTAAATACTCGAAAATGGATTCTGCCATTATTGTTAATCTTTACAAGAATTGCTCTAAAGTTCGATTCTCCGTCAAAGACCAAGGTCCCGGCTTAACCGAAGAAGATATGAGCAAACTCTTCGGCAAGTTCCAGCGCTTGTCGGCATTGCCCACTGGCGGCGAATCATCGACCGGTTTGGGCCTATATATCGCAAAACAAATAATCGAGCTGCACGACGGCAGAATATGGGCTGAAAGCCAGCCGGGCTACGGCAGCGAATTTTTTATCGAGCTGCCGACAGTCGAGTTGGATTAAGTTTAACTCACAGGTATCATAATCTCATAAAACTTGCCCTTCGATGGTTTGGGCAGCTTGCGTTTCAATATCCACGGGTTCAGCAGTTTCACCGATTTGTAAGTTGTGCCTTGTGATTTTGCCCATGCCGATAAGTTGTCAATTTCCGACGTTACTTTTACGATTTTCCCTTTAGCGGGCTTATACAAATCTTCTGCGCTCAAATTGAAACCATATTTTTCAGGATGGACCATCAATTCTTTGATTATTGCTATTCTTAAAATATAGCGTGAGGTTTCCTCGTTCAAAAACAAATCGAAATAGTCTTTAGAATATTGGAAATCAACGTTATCCGCAAGGTTTCCATGACCCATGTTGTAACCTGCCGCAGCCATAAGCCACGAGCCATGCTGACGGTAACCTTGCTGTAAGTAAATCATAGCAGCGCGAGTGGATTTTTCCGGATGGCAGCGTTCATCGACGAATTCATCGACTTGCAAGCCGCAGCGGCGCGCTGTTTCCGGTATGAACTGCCACAGTCCTAAGGCATCCTTCGGCGAACGGGACATATAAAGCGCGCTTTCGGCTACAGAAAGATATTTTAAGTCGTCCGGCATACCGGATTCCTTGATTATTTGCTCAAATATTGGAAAATAGCGTCCCGAGCGCTTCAAATAGAGGATGACCTGACCCGGTTGCTGCAGCAGTAAATAGAACTCTCGTTCGGCGCGCTCACGCACTTCTTCGATTTCAAGCGGAATGCGCTCGCCGCAGAAATCCAGCTTTTCAGGCAGCTTGATATTTGATAAAAACTGATTGTATCCGATATCTGGAAACTGGGTTTGGCTTTGGGTATCATGTTTTTCCGTGCATGAGCAGAATAATATTAAAAGTAATAAAAACAGATTCTTTTTCATTCGGGATGCTCCTTTATCCAATTGAAAGATTTAT
>CAYLSY010000026.1:0-5020 GCA_964386275.1 uncultured Hyphomicrobiales bacterium | reverse complement strand
TGCTTCTTTGTTTTCACTTTGTTCTTTTGATTTTTTTTTAAAAATTTAGCTGACTCTTCGATGAAAGCTTTTCCAATCGACGTCGAGAGCGGTTCGCCTGCGCCGAGCCTTTCGGGATGCCACTGAACGGCGACCAGCCAAGATTTGTTCTTTGGGTTTTTCCATTCGTATGCCTCGATAATACCGTCCGGCGCCCATGCCGTTGCCTTGAAATCCTTTGCCAGCTTGTCGACTGCTTGATGATGATTGGTATTAATCGTGCCGGAAGTTTTCTTTACTATTTTAAAAAGAGAAGACTTCTTTGATACTTTCACATCATGGAAACATGTATCGGACGAATCACAGCGGTGAATGCCGGGATTTTTCCAGTCCGAAGGTATATCGACAATGAGAGAGCCGCCTTTGGCAACATTCAAGATTTGCTCGCCTCGGCAAATCGCTAAAATAGGCATTTTAAGCTTTTCTGCCTTGTGGATAAGCGCAAATTCTAATGAATCGCGCTCCGGCTCCATATCGCAGCGTATTGTATCGTATTGTTTGCCATATTCGCCGGGGTGAACATCGCCGCCGCCGGAAAGAACAAGTCCGCAGCATGTTTCGAGCGTTCGTGCGGCTTCTTCGGGCGAAAGCGAAATCATGTCAACGCATTGGATTTTCGGTTCGATGCTTTTAAGCCATAAAGCGTATCGAATGTAATGCTCCTTGCCGCTCGACTTGGATATTGCGATGCGAATGGAATCTTGTGGCTCTGCCCCGGGCAAAATACCGCAAGCAGCAATTGTCATCAGCGCAAGAAATACCGAATTAAGTAGTATGGACTTGGTTTTCATGGCATTTTGGCTTCGATTCTTGATAATATTTTTTGAAATAGGATTTCTTTACCGTGTAAAATTTCGACAGAAATCGGTAAAACATAGCAAGATACATTATTTTGTAGAAATAAACCAGAAAAATCCTTTAACTTTACAAAATCTTTCTCGGTTGTAATTAGAATACTCGCTCCCATGTTTTTTGCGGCGGCAATCACTTTGCGTATGTTTTTTTCGGTATAATACCAATGGTCGGGGAATATCTTGTGTCCAACCGGAACGGCAAATCCTTTTAAGCTATTGAAAAATCTTTCGGGATTGGCAATTGAAGAGAATGCATACGCAGGCTCTGTCTTAAGATTACGCGGCTCTCCGAATTTAAGCAGCGGGTCATTTGCTTTTGTTTGACTTTTGATTGTAATAATCTCTTTCCCTGAATTTTTAAGAATATCGTCGATTTGGTCATTTAATTCAGCTCCATTGCATAGGCAAATTGCATCTGCTCTTGCAAGCGACGCAAGCGGTTCGCGGGCTCTTCCGAGCGGCAGCAAATGCGGGTTTTCGATTGTTAGCGAGTCGAGCAAAACAATATCGAAATCTCTTTTTAATCGTCTGTGCTGGAAGCCGTCATCGACGATTACGACATCGGGTTTAAACTGGCGGACAGCTTCAATTGCCGCATCAGTCTTCGATTCCGAAACAACGATGGGCAGGCTGAGCTTTTCAGCCAGCATAGCCATTTCGTCGCCGGCAATTCGTGCATCAACTAATATTTCATTGATATCGCGAATAACGATTGTCCCTTCGCTTTTCCGCTTATAACCCAAACCTACAACAGCACATGTTTTACCGGTATTGGTCAGCTCTTTTGCCAATAGTTCGACAAAAGGCGTTTTACCCGTGCCGCCGACTGAAATATTGCCGACGCTGATAACAAATGAATCAATTGAAACCTTTTCGCGCTTTCCAGTGTCATATAGATAGTTACGGCGCTCAATTATTAATTGGTATATGTGAGAAAGTAAGTCCAAATGTTTTGTTATTTTGAAAAAAAAATATTTCCAATATATGGAAAATGATTTTTTTTTGTATTATTTTATCAAAAAAAATCTTATATATTTGTAACGAGTATATGTGCAAATTGTTTAATTAGAGGAAAAAATGGCTTTCTTAAATATTAATCCCAAAGATACATCGGAAAACAATGAAAAATTTTTCGATTTTTTAATTGTCAATGAATCGCCTGCCGAACACTATTCTTTTTCTGTTTCCGACGAAGGTATTGAGGAAGAAGATGAGGATTATGACGACGACGATGAAGATATAGACTGGGACGAAGATAACAACGATGAAGATTTCGATGATGAAGATGATGAAGATTGGGATCTAGATGATGAAGATTGGGACGAATTCGAGGAATGGGACGACGACGAAGACTTCGAGGATGAAGATTTCGACGACGAAGATTTCGTTGATGAAGATTTCGACGACGATGAAGATTGGGATGACGACGACGATGAAGACTTCGAAGATGACGAAGAATTAGTCTAGCCCTGATTAAAATTTTTTTTAGCAAAAGGACGTGCCTTTTTGTTAAGGCATGTCCTTTTTATTGCATATCCTTTTTTTTTACTAATTGTCTCGAATGTAGCAGTTTTTTTTAATCCACTTTTACGCAATTACAACTCATCAGAGCACCGGCAACTTCGTCATGAATTAACCCATTCGTTGCTAAAATTGATTTTGCGAAGATGTTATAAGGAGACTTATCGTATTGTGTAATCTTTCCGCCGGCTTCTTCGACAAGCAAAGCGCCTGCGGCAACATCCCAAGGATTAAGTTCCACTTCCCAAAAGCCATCGAAAATACCGGCAGCGGTATAAGCCAAATCCAATGCGGCAGAACCGAGTCGCCGAACCGGAATCCCGCGTCGGATAATGCTTGTGAAATGTTCGATGCATCCGCATGGGTCTTGACCAACGTTGTATGGGAATCCAGTAACCAAGAAAGATGAATCAAGTCGAGGATTAGTCGAAACCTTTATTGGCTCGCCGTTTAAGTATGAACCGTTGCCTTTTTCGGCAATGAATAATTGGGATAAAATCGGGTTGTTTATTACTCCGCAAAGGATTTCGCCGTCGAGTTCCGCTGCAATACTAACGCTGAAAATCGGCAGCGAATGAGCAAAATTCACTGTTCCGTCCAATGGGTCGATAACCCAGCGGATTTCGCCTTGTGCCGATGAAGCATCGCCGCCGCTTTCTTCGGCAAGGAATCTGTGCTTGGGATATTTGGACTTTATCAAGGTAATGATTGCTTCTTCGCTTTTTATATCGTATTCGGTTACGAGGTTGTTTTTACCTTCCTTATTCCTGATTTGAAATGATGCGCCGAATCCCGAAAGCAAAATTTCGCCGGCTTTAAGCGCAGCATCGACAGCTATTTGTGTTAAATCCAGCATATATTTCCCTGTAGTTTAAAATACTTATTGAATTTCGTCTTTTCCCCTTGCATTCATTATAAGCTATAGCCACTTTGTAAAGTTGAGACAGCGTGAATTTATAAAAAACGATGCATAATTAAATTATTTCATTTTTAGTTATTATAGAATAATAGAATTAAATCGTTAACGTTCTTTCCTTACGAAAATTTCAACCGGTTTTTCATTTTCAACTGTTTTAAAGTAATGCTCAAATGATGATTCTCGGTTTTGAAATTTAGTGTCAGGGCAATTCAAGGTGATTGTATCGTATTTATTTAAATCACAGCTTTTCATGAAGTATTCAACCAATAGCGAATCGCAAACTGTTATTTGATGCTTCCTCTTAATAAGTATCTTCGGCTCTTTTACGTTCCAATAATCTTCATTTGATAAACTGCCAAAAATACGGGACTTAGTATAATATTTCAGTGGTAAATCCCCATAAGAAATCAGAATAGTGTCGTTAGGAGTGCAGTTTGTATTGATATATTCGACGATACAATCCATTGGTCCCTTGAATTCATGTGTTAGTTCATAGGCATAATTTAAATAAGAATTTGGCATAAGCGCCAGTATGAATGTGGCGAGACCTATCAACTTATTGTTTTTGAAAGCAGTATAAATTAATTCAACTAAAAAAAGAAGCAATATCGGCAATAATGACGATAAATACCTGAAAAAGCTAGCCTGAGCCGTAAGAGATAACAAGCAAATAGTGATAATGAAGCTAAAAAAAATAAAACTTAAACTGTTAAGGTTGTCAAGCACAAATCGCTTGATTCCAGCATAGTTTTTTTTGACTAATATATATAACAGAAAAGGGATTATGCAATAAATTGGTATAATATATTTAAAAATTTGAATCAGAAATGAACGCCCATTCAATAGAAATACTATCAATATTTTCCAAGAAAAATATCCTGTGGGTTTATAATTGACGTCCATTAGCCAAACCATCCAAGGAGTTGTCAATACTAAAGAAATCACGACAAGAATAAGCGTTTGTTTAAATTTCTTTCGATGAAGAAAAAAGCTGTGGGCTAGAATTGAAAACAAGGTGGAATATAAGAAAAAGAATTGTATATGAAACAATAATAAAGACGACATAATACAAAAAAATCCAGAAAAACGTTTATCTTCCAATAATGACAGGTAAAAATAAATAGTTGACAACGTAAAAAAAGCGGAAGGGCTATAGTATCGACATTGCCTCGAAAAAAGTATAAACGAAATATTCAGCATCAGCAATACTGCCGCCAGAAGCGCTTTATTCTTGTTTTGGGTTAATTTGAATGCAACTAAATAAAGCATCGGCAAGCAAGCAATTCCAAATAGCGCAAAAGGTAGTCGTGCGGCGAATGTATTGTCCCCGAACAATTCAAAAGAAGCTGCAGTAAAATAAAACGGCAGCCAAGTATTCCATTTCCAAATGAAATCTTCGCCATATTCGTTGCCATTTTCCTGAGAAAAATAATTTTTGCCATCAGTTCCATATGGAATTCCTCTTTCGACAATTGTTCTGGAAATTAAAGCTGTTTGAGCTTCGTCCTGCCAGAGCAAGCAACTATCCAAATTGGTTAGGATTAGTAAAGCGGATACAGCTGTCAGAGCAGCAATTATTAAAGCTTCCTTGGAGCTGTATTTTTTTAAGTTGAATGTCATTAGTATTAACCCAAAAACTCAATAGACAAATCGCGTTGTTTCTAATTGTTTGATTATATATGACTTA
>CAYLSY010000025.1:0-13693 GCA_964386275.1 uncultured Hyphomicrobiales bacterium | reverse complement strand
TTCATTATCTTTCTCTCAATGGGAGAAAGCGAATACCGGAATTGAGAAAACGAGACCAAGGTCAATCTGCAAATTCAATAATTCACTTTTTGCAACCTATGGTGGTATTTATAAAAGTGATGACAACGGGATGACATGGAATACAGTTCTTGAATACAGCAATAATAGATTAGTAAAATCAATAATTTCAAAAGGATGTTTATTGTTCGCAGCAGCTGATTCATTAGGAATTGTTATTAGCCGCGATTCAGGTAATACATGGACAGTTAGCAACGAAGGAATAACATATAATTCATTTGAAAACATGACAACTACAGATGATGCAATATACATTGCCACAACAAGAGGCGAAATATTTAAAAGCGTTGATTTAGGCTCGACTTGGTCATTTGTTTCCCAAATTTTATCACTAGCTCGTATAGAATCATTCAACAATGACTTGTATGTCGTTACTTACGGCGATGGTGTGTTAATAAGCAAAGATGGGGCTGAAACTTGGACGCCAATCAATGAGGGCTTGGAAAATTTATGGATGTCAACAATCGACGTTCTTGGCGCGACAATGTATTGTACAAACGGATATAATATTATATATAAAAGAACTGATTACAGCGGTAAATGGGATATGGTTTACCAATCGTCGGAAAAAACATATTTTCATGCTTTAGCTCATTATAAACATAATATTTTTGCAGGCAATGGCAAAGGAGTATTGCTTAGTTCTGACGAAGGAGTTACTTGGAATTATATTAATGATGGGTTGGTTGACTCTGTTATAAGTTCAATACTAATAACAGATGAATATATTTTCGTGGGGGCCGGTCACATTGGTGTCTTTAGAAGACGTCTAAGCGAAGTCGTTTCCTCTGTTTCCGAGCCTGAAATCAATGAGCAGCTCTTGCTTTTCCCCAACCCTGCCGAAAATTATTTTGAATTGAACATTCCGCTTGAGCCTTGCCGCTATACGATAACCGTTACAAATTCATACGGCGATGTCGCCGCATCCATTGCCGATTTCCACTCCGGCGGCGAGCTTTCGCGGCGGGTGGATGTTTCGGGTTTGGCATCCGGCGTGTATTTTTGCAGGCTGAATGCAGGCGGACGGACGTATGTCGAAAAGTTTTTGGTGTGCAAGTGAGAATAGCTGCCGGACTCCACTTTTGAAGCGGAATCCGGCTTTGAATTTCTATATGTCCACAGCCGAAAATCCTTTTTCGTCCTCAACGACTTTCGACATTTCTCTGAATGCGTCATGTTCGTAGAACAGCAGCCAGTTTTCTGCAGCTGCTTGATGAAAAATTTGTTTCTTTTCTTCGATAGTCTTCAGCGGGAAATTATCGTAGCCCATGACGAAAGGTAATTTTACGTGTACTGCCGTCGGAGCCAAGTCGGCGCAATAGAGCAGGTTATCGCCGTCGCTCGATAAATGCACCAATTGCATTGATTCTGTGTGACCTGATACGGTGATTAGCTCTACTCCGGGGAACAGTTCGCCGTTGCCGTCAAGCGTTTCCAAAACGCTGTGTTCGACGAGCGGCATGTAGTTTTCCGGTAAAAACGACGCTTTATCCTTTTCGGTTGGCGACAATGCCCAATCGAGCTGCTTTTTTTGCACATAATAGCGAGCATTTGGAAATGCAGGCTGAAATTTCCCGTTGTTGTTGACAACCGCACCTCCGCTATGGTCAAAATGCAAGTGCGTTAATATGACGTAGTCTATATCTTCAGGTTTAATACCGATTGCGCTCAAACCGTCTTTAATAGCGATATTACCGGGCTGTATTCCGTAGATTTTAGCGAATTTCTCATCGTTTTTATCGCCGATTCCGCAATCGACGAGCAATGTTTTGCCATCGAACCGAACGAGCATCGGTCGTAAAGATAGCGGGATTCGGTTGCGGTCGTCGCCTTCGTTGTAAGAACGAGACCAAAGCAGTTTCGGCACCACGCCGAACATTGCGCCGCCATCGAGAGCGAAATTACTTAGCGGTACAGCATCTATTGTAAATTTTCCTATTTTTTTCATATGTATTTTGGGGATTATTATTTTTAAATTATGGTATTGGAATTTTCTTAAATATATCATTTATAATCATATCTGGCGTTACGTTTTCGGCTTCTGCCTCGAAGCTGACGCCGAGCCTATGCCGCAAAACGTCATTTCCGACCGAGCGAACATCTTCGGGAACAACATAATCCCTTTGGGAAAAAAATGCTTGAATTCGCGCCGCGGCGGCTAAATTGATTGTGCCGCGTGGCGATGCGCCGTAAGCTATAAGCAGCTTAAGATGCGGAAGCGAGTACTCATCAGGATTTCGTGTTGCGTCCACGATTGAAAGTATATATTTTTCAATTTTGCTATCAATGTAAATTTCCTTGATTGCATCTTTAGCGGAATTCAATTGAGAGTATTCAAGCCGGAAATTCATTAATGGCTGCTGACCTATGCCTAATGTGCCATCAAGAGATTTTCGAAGTATCGTCTGTTCGTCTTTGAGCGAGGGATAATCAAGCAGTAACTTCATAAAAAACCTATCGGTTTGCGCCTCCGGTAATGGATAAGCGCCTTCATGCTCCAACGGATTTTGTGTTGCCATTACGATAAACGGCTGCTCGAGCGGAAAAGTAGTATCTCCGATTGTAACTTGTCGCTCCTGCATTGCCTCGAGCAGAGCGCTTTGAACCTTTGCCGGAGCGCGATTGATTTCGTCAGCTAATATTAAATTTGCAAAAATCGAACCCTTTTTTGCTGTAAATTCTCCGGTTTTTTGATTGAAAATCATCGTTCCGATAATGTCCGAAGGCAATAAATCCGGTGTAAATTGAATTCTTTGAAACTTAAGATTTAATACCGAAGCAATCGTTTTGACAGCCAAAGTCTTTGCCAGCCCCGGCACACCTTCGAGCAACAAATGCCCATCCGCAAGCAGAGCCATTAGCATGCGTTCGAGCAATCTACGCTGCCCGATGACAGTGTTTTCAAGTTGAGCGAGTAATGGTTCAATATTGATTGCAAATAACTTGGATTTCATAGCTTACGCTCTTTTCAGCATCAATTCCCATGTAACTTCGCAGCCAGAACGTTTGAACATTGCCGAAACGCCGCAATAGGTCTGCTGCGATAAATCAACAGCTCGTTGTAAATCTGCAAGTTCTGCATCAGGTGATGTTAAATCATAGACCAAATGCACTTTTGTAAAAACTTTCGGATGAGATTCAGACCGTTCGGCTTCGGCGCGAACTTGCATGGCGGTAACTGTTTTTCGTTTCTTGCGAAGAATTGCCAAAACATCCATAAATGAGCATCCACAGAGCGATTCGAGCATTATTTCCATTGGTGTGGCAGCTGTTTCTTCGCCTCCGGCTACAGGATGTGAATCGAATACGGTTTCCAGTCCGGCAGAGTTACGACCAATCAAGCGCATGTTGCGGTCGAGGTCTAATGTTACTTTCATTTGTTCTCCATTTATTTAATTAATTTTTTTCGTCAACATTCAATAAGAAACGAATTTTCAAGATATTATTGTATTTCATTATTAAATGTAATGCCAACACCATCTTTAATTATTTTTATAAGGCTCAATTTGCACAGAAGAAGTAATAGAGAAAGATACAGTACAAGCCGGTAAGTATTGCGTTAACAACATTATTAATATTTTTAAGAGAGTATTATATGAGAGTAGTCGTTTCAATCAATTGAACGTTAATAATTAATTTAAGCATAATATTGACAAAAGCAACGTAAAAAAAGTAATTACTACCAAATAAATTTTTATTCATAATATTTTTTCTATTGATTTCTTTAATGCGCATATTTTAAAGAAAATTCTTCGTAACTTTGTAGTTTATTTAAATTGAATTTTGCTAATTTAAAGATGAAATTAGTCGAAAGGTAGAGGAAAAAAATGTCGGACTTTTTATTTAAGCCGTTCGAAGAGATGACCGATGCCGATTATGCCGAAATCGGCTTCAAATCAGGCTTGGAGATACATCAGCAGCTACTGACCGAAAAGAAATTATTCTGCCGTTGTCCTGCTGGACAATACAGCAGCGAATTCCACGCAGAAATCCTGCGCCATATGCGCCCTACGCTATCGGAACTCGGTGAATACGACGGCACTGCGCTGATGGAATTTAAAACAAAGAAAAATATTATTTACAGAATCAACCGCAAAACGGTTTGCACATACGAAATGGACGATACGCCGCCTTTCGAGATGAACGAGCAGGCGCTCGACATCGCAATCGAAGTCGGTATGCTGCTTAAGTCCAATATTGTCGACGAAGTTCATATCGCACGCAAACAATACCTTGACGGCTCAATTCCGACAGGTTTTCAGCGAACGGCAATTGTCTCGGTCGGCGGGAAAATTCCATATAAAGATCGCGAAATCAACATCATTCAAATGTCGCTCGAAGAAGACAGCTGTCGCGAGTTCAGCGACATGGGTCATAACCGCATCTACCTTACCGACAGGCTCGGTATGCCGCTGATTGAAACCGTTACTGCGCCGGAAATGCGCACACCGCAGGAAGTTGCCGAAGTCAACAACATTTTGCGCCGGCTTGTGCGCACTACCGGTAAAGTCCGCACCGGAGTTGGCGCCGCACGCGAAGACGTCAATGTCAGCGTCGAAGGCGGCACCCGCATCGAAATCAAGGGCGTTCCCAGTATAAAGCGCATTCCGCTTTTGACATATAATGAGGCGATGCGTCAATGGAACTTGCTCCGTTTGCGCGACGAACTGCATAAACGCGGTATCACTGCCGAAACATTTGAATCAAAAATAGATGACGTTACAAAACTGCTGAAGCACACTCGCTATCAGCCGATTTTCAATGCCATTGCCGAAGGAAAACTCGTTAAATGCGTTACATTGCGCGGATTCAAAGGCTTGTTGCGTTGGCAAACGCAGACCGACACTTACTTTTCGAATGAAATATCCGACCGCGTGCGCGTAATTGCCTGCCTTACGACACTTCCGAACATCATTCATTCGGATTATCAAGGCGAAACGATTTCCTCGAGTGAAGGCTTGAAAATCCGCAAAACTGTCGGCGCAACCGATGACGACACACTCGTCCTCGTTTGGGGCAGCGAAATGGATACCGATACAGCAACAAAGGAAATCATTATTCGCGCACGCGAAGCCACAATCGGCATACCTTCGGAAACACGCCAGGCGCATCGAGACGGTACAAACGGCTTCGAGCGCATACTTCCCGGCGCCGACCGCATGTATCCCGATACAGATTTGCCGCCAAAGAAAATAGTCGAAGAGCGTCTGGAGCGCATTCGTAAGCAGCTTTCAACTCCTTCGTGGGAGCGGGAGAATTTTTATCGCTCGCTTGGTTTGCCTGATGATATTATTGCCCCTCTGGCAATTTCGCCGCTTGCTGCAACCTTCGATTATGCAGTAAAAGAACTTAAAATTGAGCCGAAGCTTGCTGGCGCTATACTGATTTCTTTACCTAAAAGGTTGAAAAGAAAGAAACTTGAAATATCGATTCTCAACGAGTCGGTTTTGCGTCAAATTCTTGAGACTGTTGCCGCAGGTAAACTCCATCGTGAAGGCGTTTCTATGTTTATGGAATGCACTGTGCGCAACGGCGAATTTTCCGAAAAGCTGCTGCCGTCGCCATGTTCAAAAGAAGAATTGGATACTATTGTCTCAAATTCTCTTGAAATATTGAACAACACTGTATTGCACAATCCTGAAAAGAAAAAAGAAGTGTTGATGGGCATATTGATGGATGAATTGCGCGGACGAATCGCCAGCGCCGAAATAATTGCGATAATCGACAAAGAATTAAGCGGAATGAATACGAACTCATATAGCGAGGCTAATAATGGATAATAATGAATTATATAAAGGCTATCGCGGCGAAGCGCTTAGTGTATTACAAAATTTCAATGCCTATATTTGGAGCGATGTCGAAATAATCACAGATGAATCGAGTTTTATCGGCATTATTTTACCGCGCTCGGAAACAGCCGACGAATTCCATGTCGTGCTAAAACTACGCACCGGCTACAATATCGGTATTGCCGCAAAAAAAATAAAAAATATCATCATTGCCGGACGCAAAGAAGCTCATTATAAAATTCCCGAAAAAGAATTCCCCTACGACCCGAAAAAACCCCGCGTCAAGCTATTCGGCACCGGCGGCACAATCGCCAGCCGTTTGGATTACCGCACCGGCGCCGTTATTCCGGCATTTTCTCCGGGTGAACTTTACGGTTCGGTACCAGAATTGGCGGATATTTGCAACCTCGAAACAACAAAGCTTTACGGCGTTTTCAGCGAAAACATGGGACCAGAGCAATGGATTGGCACCGCCAAAGCAATTGGCGAGGAAATCGAAAAAGGCGTACAGGGCATTGTTATCGGTCACGGCACTGACACTATGCATCATACCGCCGCAATTCTTTCGTTCATGGTTCAAAACTCGCCGGTGCCGATTGTAATGGTCGGCTCGCAGCGCTCGAGCGACCGTCCTTCGTCGGATGCCGCTTTGAACCTTATGCACAGCGTTAAAGCCGCCGCCGAATCGGATATTGCCGAAGTTATGGTTTGCATGTTCGGTCCTACATCGGATGAATACGGTTTGCTGCACCAAGGCACTCGCGTTCGCAAGATGCACTCCAGCTACCGCTCGACATTCCGCACTATCGGCGACATTCCGCTCGCAATGGTTAATCGCAAGGAAATAACGCCGCTGCGCAGCGATTACCGTCATCGCCGCTCGGATAAAGACGTCAAAATCACGCCGGTTTTCGACGACCGCGTCGCAATCGTTTACTACTATCCGAATATGAAACCGGACATCATCGATTCGTTGATTGACAACGGTTATAAAGGGATTATCATCGCCGGAACTGGTCTCGGACACGTCAATAAACCGCTTTACCCGGCGCTGAAACGCGCTCAGGACCAAAATATCGCAGTTTATATGACCGTGCAAACGCTCTGGGGCTACGTGCAGATGTATGTTTACGATACGGGCCGCGATATGATGGAACTCGGCGTTGTTCCGACAGCAAATATGCTGCCGGAAGTCGCCTACGTCAAGCTTGGTTGGGCTTTGGGGCAAACCCAAGACTTAGAAGAAGTAAAGAAAATCATGCTTACGCCAATTGCAAAGGAAATTACCGACCGCGAACCCAGCAACGGATACCTCATATACCAAGGCGGAGTGCCGGAAGTCGAGGAGTTTATTGCCAAGTATAGGAAGTAGTAATAACTTATGGGTAATAAGTTATGATTTATGAGTAACTATTTTGTAGGTGGGGTAAAAATGACTAACCCCTAAAACTCAAATTAGGTTGTTGTCGTAATAAAACAGATTCGGCATTTAATCATTTTCTTGTTTAAACAAGGCATATTTGAATCATCCGATGACATCAAGCCATCGGATGATTACGATTTATTCATGCGGTGTAAATTATTGCACATTTATCATTTCAGCTAGGAATTGATAATATTCTCAAGTTGTACCCTAGAGAATGGATTTATCTTTTAGATAGCTGAGTATGGTCTTGATTTATTACAATTCGAAGACACATTTCATTTTCACACATTAATCATCATATATTTCATTGAATTCCACGCCAGATATAAATGCCGTGGTATTTTTCAGCGGTGAAATTATGATGTATTCACTGCCTTTCAGTTCGGTATAGCCTAAATAGACTGTGTCGCACTCAACAGAAATTCTGAATGATTTGCCGTAATTCATTATTTTCAAATTGGTTGCTTCGTTTTGTTTCGCTTTGATAGAATCGCATACCGTTAGTATGCGGTCATTCTCACGTACAATGCAGCCATCGGTTGTATAGTCAAATGTGATTTTGGGCTGTTCTGCGAAATGGTCGGCTATTGTGCGGAAGGCAAACTGAATGCCGCTACCTTTTTCAAGGGTAATAGTAAAATCGCCTGTGAATTGGGTTAAATCTCTGATTCGCAAGGCGATTTGTGATTTAGGAAACATCGTCAAAGCGTTGTCGTGCGAAATATCGACACTATCAATTTCACCCATAATCAAACCTTCTATAGGATAGGAATCGCGGGTATTGAACTCAAAACGTTCGGTTGCGCAACCAGCAAATAAAGCTGCGAATATCAGTATAAAGTATATGCTTTTCATAATAATACTAATTATTTTTTATAATGTTGCTTTTTATAGTTCTTGAGCATTTTTCCGAATTGCTTGTCTTTTTGCCTGCGTTCAGCGGCGGAGGATTCGAAAAATGCCTTTTCTTTTTCAATTTTCAAGTAGTTTGCGTAAGCATTTCGGTCTAGTTCGCCTTTTTCCAAGGCTTCGATGACGGCGCAACCGTCTTCGCTTATATGATTACAATCACTATATTTACAGCTCACGGCAAGTTCCATGATATAATCGAAAGTCATTTCCAAGCCGCCTGAAGCATCCGTCATGCCGACTTCGCGCATACCGGGGTTATCTATCAATATGCCGCCGTTTTCAAGAATGAACATTTCTCGATGGCTGGTGATGTGCCTGCCTTTGCCGGTACTGTCGCTTATTGAGTCGGTTTTCATCAACACTTTGCCCGATAGATTGTTGGTCAAAGTCGATTTGCCAACACCGGACGAACCCAGCATACAATAAGTTTTGCCCCTTTCAATGATTCGGCGAATTTCGTCGTAACCTGTTTGGGTTTCATTGCTTATCGTGATTACAGGCACTTTTTTTATTCTGTTTTCAATTCTATTTTTTAGCTCGCTCAGCGTTTGCCCGTCAATCAAATCGATTTTGCTAAGTACTATAATCGGATTTACCTTAGACGAATTGCATATCGACAAATACCTTTCGATTCTGTTGATATTGAAATCTCTATCGACCGCTTGAACCAAAAACGCATAATCAATATTTGCGGCAATTACTTGCGCTTCCCCGTCATGTGCTATCGCCTTTCTTTTTATAAGCGAATAACGCGGTAAAATGCTATGAATTATTGCAAAATCCGAATCATAAATCGTTAAAGCAACCCAATCGCCTACTGCTGGAAAATCTTCGCGTCCGTTGGCTGTAAACCGAAGGTTTCCTGTTATTTCCGCTCCATATTCTCCATTGGAGGTAAGCACTTGATATCTTTCTTTATGCTCGGCTACTACCCTGCCTACGTCGAAATTTTCAAGGTTGTTTTCCTTTATATAATTGTCCAGAACATTACTATAGCCGATAAGTCTTAAGTCCATCTATATCAATACATTAAATAATACGTCCAACTTAGAATTGAAGCTCGTTACTATATTAAGAAAAATGAAATAATATTAATTATTCACATAGTTCTTTTATATTACATAGTAACGTCATGATAAAGTGGCAAATGCCAATTACTTATTATATCTCACCTCTTCCGGGAAGAAAATCCTGTCGCCGATGCCTAAACCGATACCGAAGTAAACTTTTGAAAAGCTCTGCTGAGCGCCGAATTGGTCGGTTATGTCAATTCCGAATTTATGCGAATCTCCGTTTCCTGAGGCAAAACCTAATGTGAAATTGAGGTTCATCGAGGAATTCAGCCTCAAATTAACACGATTACCTATATGAATAAACGACGACGGATAGTAGTTCAATTCCAAAAACGGTTCTGTCGAAAGTTCATCAGCTAAAATTGTTTGCCAGAAACCAACTCGCAGCGGCAACATGCCGGCGCCCCATTGGTTCATCCCGAGCGCGACTAAGTTGAATAGCGAAGTGCCGACATATAGCTTGTTGTCAAAAAATTCGAGTGGAATTGCCATCGAAGCCGGAGCAATCCGCAATATCATGCCGGTAATGGTTTTCGAGGCATTATCTGATGATTCGGTATCGAAAATGGACTTGTCGACTCCTGCCGAGATAGCCGTGATTTGAAACAACCCGACATTCCAAGCTGAATGCTCGTGGTCTTTCCATTCCTGATATGTTTCCGGCACGCGATTCAAGAAATCGAGGTAGGACAAACCAAATCCGAAATAGGGCATTGTTACACTTTGAGCTTCTTTAACATCGTCAGGGCTTGAGCGCACCTGAACCGTATTCGAAGAATTAGCTCCTACAACCACACCAAGATAAGTGCGGAAATTCAAGCCGCCGATAGACCCAACGTCAAATGATGCCGAAAGGTTCATATATTGAGATGGGTAATACCCTAAGCCAAACGAGCCGGTACACGACAAGTAAGGAATATCTTCGGACAAATAGAATCTTTTGCGAATGTAAAGCGGGAAAACACTGGCAAGCATCCGCTCAATTCGTGCATCTGGCACAAAGACCTCAAACATCGAAGTGCCGATAGTCCAATCCGGTGCATCTTTGAACCAACGCAAACGCCATTCGCCAATACCGAAGCGATAAATCCCTCCGGTAATGGAATAGTCCTTCGAACCGCGAAATTTCGATTTCAAACTGTCGAAATCCGGGAAAATGCCGAACATTCCGACCCCTGCGGCATAATCCTTGCTGCCGGCTAACAACAAGCCGACCGATTCGAAAAGCCCCAAGCGAATAAATGCCGGATATTCTCGTTCGACTATGCTGTCGTTGCGTAAGATAGTTCTTTCGGAATAAGTTGTGCGCGACGATGGATAGATTATCCCATTGTCCCTATCGCCGGGCTCATTACGAACCTGCTGACTGGTTGTCGTATCGCGTGAAACCAGTGTGTAAACATCAGTTTCTGTCCGAGTCATCAGTGCGCCGCAACCCGACAGCGCTATGACCGATAGGATTAATCCGGAAATAAAGTAAATTCTTTTCATAGTAATTTTTTATGATTGTTAATATTGATTTCTATACAACTTCAATATCCACAGCCGCATACCCCTTCAGTTCGGCATGGAGCTTGTCGCCGCGCTTGATTTGCCCGATTCCTTCCGGCGTGCCTGTGAAAATCAAATCGCCGCGTTTGAGCAAAAACACTTTCGATAAAAACTCAATCAGTTCATCGACGGGTCTGATTAAATCGCTAGTGTTGCCGCTTTGGCGCAATTCGCCGTTAAGCTCGAGCAGCAAATCGAAGTTCGGAATTTCGCCCGTAAAGCTCTCGACAGAAACAAATTCCGAAGTCGGAGCCGACGAATAAAATCCCTTGCAAATGCCCCATGGCAAGCCGGCATCCTTTGCTTCATGCTGCAAATCGCGCAGCGTAACGTCGATTCCGACGGCGTAACCCGCAATATAATCGATTGCTTGCTCACGGCGGATTTTGCGGCAATCCTTGCCGATTGCAACGACGAGTTCCACTTCATAATGGATGTTGTGTGAATAATCCGGCGCTTCTATCACTCCGCCCGGGGCGACATACGACGACGGCGGCTTGATGAAAATCGACGGAGAAGCGGGAATCTCGCCGCCCATTTCGCGGGCATGTTTCAAATAATTTTTTGCCACTCCATAAATTGCGCCGCAGGGAATTTCTATGTTATTTGTAAATTTCAGCATATTCATTTTTTCTTTTTTGCATCCTTCGGATTATTATTTACTTCATTCAAAGCAGGCATCTCAACTTTCTTCTTTTCCTTTTTCGTATTATTCGTAGCCTCGCGCGGTTGCGGATTGTTGAGCGGCTCGAAACTTGGCGCCTGTTTTGGTGATTCGTCGTCGTGATTTGCGTCGGTTTTGCTATAAATATCGTCGTCCTTTTCCTTGACGAGCGTTTCGAGCGTCGAATCGCCGCCGAACATGAAGCGTTTTTGCTTGTACGGCAACAGCGGGTCGGCGTAAATTTTCTTCATCATCAAACCCCAAATAGGCGCGGCAGCCGTAGCCGCATAACCGTAACCGCCGGTAAATGCTATTCGGTTATTGTCGAAACCGACCCATACAGCTGCTACCAGCTGTGGAGTATAGCCTACAAACCACGCATCCTTGAAATCGTTTGTGGTGCCGGTTTTTCCGGCAGCGTCGATGTTGGCGACCAACGGCGCAATCGTCCAAGCCGTGCCGTGCTGAACGACGCCTTTCATCATTTGACACATTTGGCGGGCAATGCGTGGTTCGAGAGCCTGACTCGATTCGGAAGCGCGTTTTTTCTCGTAGAAAACATTGCCGAATTGGTCTTCGATTGAGTTAACATAATACGGTTTAACGTGAACTCCTTCGTTCGGGAAAACTCCGAATGCCGAAGCCATTTCGAGCGGCTCGACTTCGCCGCCGGCTCCGAGCGATAATGCCGGAACTGCCTGTAAAGGCGATTCGATGCCCATTCGGCGAGCCAAATCTATAACTTTTTGTGGAGTAGTAACTTGCGTTATCAAACGTGCGCTCATCGTATTGACGGATTGACATAATCCCGTATATAAAGAGTAATGGCCGCTTTCGGAGCATTTGCCGGTGCCGCGTGGCGACCAAGTCTCGCCAGATGGTAATGTGTATGTATAAGGTCCGCATTCAATCTGACTTTCCGGCGTTAGACCTTCCATTAAAGCGCATGAATAAACAAATGGCTTAAATGACGAACCCGGCTGACGCTTGATTTGTGTTACGTGGTTCAATGAATATTTGGCATCGGGGCTTTCGTTCATAAATTTCGGCGATGCGCCGACCATAGCCAATATTGCGCCGGTATGAACGTCGAGAACGACAACACCGCATTGAACTGTCGTAGCCGCATTTTTCACTGAATCGACGAATTCCTTGCTTGCCAAAAGTCTCTCTTCGATTTCCTTTTTCTTTTGAGCATTTGCCGAGTGGTATTCTGGATTATCCTTAACCGCCAAGTCCAATATGGTCTTAAGCAAATCACTCTTGCGGGACCACGACCAGCCCTTGTTGAATGTCTCTTGGAACTTCGAAAGATGCTCTTCGACAGCTTCTTCGGCATATTTTTGAATGCGCAAATCGAGCGTCGTATTTATAATCAATCCGTCGCGGTATAAGTCCAAATCCTTAATCGACAAATCCTTAGTGATTTGCTGGCGAATCATTTCGACAAAGTGTGGCGCATAAGAAGTTGTTGTTATGCGGCTTTTCAGTTTGGCAAGGTTAATAGGCTCTTTCTGTGCCTGAGCTTTTTGAGCATCGGTTAAAAAACCGGCATCGTTCATCAATGCAAGCACTAAGTTGCGCCGTGTAAGGGCTTTTTCGTAGTTGGCAAGACCATTGTAATGTTCTGGGGCTTTTAGTATACCGACAAGGAAAGCACATTCGGCAGTAGTAAGCTGCATCGGCGATTTATCGAAATACACCTTCGAAGCCACTTGCAATCCAAAAGCTCCACGTCCGAAATTAACAGTGTTGGTATACATTTGCAGTATTTCGTTCTTCGAAAAACGCTCTTCTATCATTGCGGCGGTTACGGCTTCCTGCAATTTGCGCTTAAGTGTATTTTCCTGATTGAAAAACAGGTTACGCGAAAGCTGCATCGTAATAGTCGACGCGCCTTGCTTAGTTTTCATTGAAGTGATGTTGGCGAATGCAGCGCCAAAAATTCTATATGTATTAACTCCCCAGTGGCTGTAAAAAGAGCGGTCTTCGACGGAAATCAACGCATTTATAAAATCTTTTGGAATGCTGTCGAAAGGTAGATTCACCCTGCGTTGTATAAAGAAATGGTCTAGTAGTTTACCGTCGGCGCTGATTATTTGCGTCGCATAATTCGTTCGCGGGTTTTCGAGCTGTTCGAGCGAAGGCAGACCGGAAGCCACTTTCGTAAACAAGTATATAATAACACCGCATATTATTA
>CAYLSY010000024.1:0-13712 GCA_964386275.1 uncultured Hyphomicrobiales bacterium | reverse complement strand
GGGCTTGACCCGGAATCCATCTTGCAGGTTGGCACACACTTTGAAGGATGGATGCTGAAACAAGTTCAGCATGACAACATCATTTTTGTTTATTTCAGAGGTCTCAAATAATAAATACTATTTTTAGGAATCAAATGGACAATAGAATAAAACAGGTTTTCTTTGATAGTAATACTGTAAAAAAGATCCAGGATAAACTACCTAAACTTTTTTATGTTGCAGAACTTGAAAGTTCAAGAGCTGGAAAAATTGGAATGGAAGTAGGAAGCTTACGTGAGAGAATAATAGTCGCTTTATTAATCTATAAATTTGGTGAAGAAAGTGTTGAAACAGAAATACCAATTACTGAACCTGAAGTAGATGTAAAGGTTTATAATAATCCAATTTCAATTAAAACAATAACAGGAACAAGTTTTTCTGGCGTAAAACTAATCTGGACGGTTGATGCTGATAGCGCTATACATTTTAGAGAAACATAAAAGCCAAGTTGCGATATGATTTTTGTACAGATAAATTGGAAAAATGGAGGCGGGTTTTACTATATTCCCAAAGAAGTTCAAATCGAAATATTTAATCAAATTGGAAAAAATGATTATATTAAACTACCGAAACAAGGAACAAATCCAAGAGGTGCGGAAATAACTGCAATTGCACTCAGAAATTTAGTTAATCACGAGAATACACTAAACATACCAATTACTTGGAATAAAGAAATAATCAGTTTTAATGCTTTTAATAGATGGGTCGAATTATGGCAACAAGAATAAAATCAAAAAAGAATGGTACTGAGACATCCAGTTTTGGTACAAACGTTAGAATAAATCATGATTCATCTAGATTCTATAATTCAAATATTTATAAAGGCATAAAGACGTTTATTCAAGATGAGTATATAGAAAACACTTTCCCAGTCAATTTATTAAATACGATAATTCATGGAAATTCTGAATCAATGACTTTAGTACCAGATAATTCCATCCATTTAATGATTACTTCGCCGCCTTATAATGTTACTAAAGATTATGATGAAAATTTAAGTTTAAAAGAGTATTTAAATTTCTTAAAAAAAGTATTTAGTGAAACTTACAGAGTTCTTGTTAATGGTGGAAGAGCATGTATTAATATTGCAAACTTAGGTAGAAAACCATATATACCATTGAGTGATTATATATCAAGTCTAATGTTAGATATTGGCTTTAACATGCGAGGTGAAATTATTTGGAACAAAGGCGCTGGCGCAGGTGTTTCAATGGCTTGGGGCAGCTGGCTCTCAGCTTCAAATCCAGTATTGAGAGATGTTCACGAATATATACTGGTATTTTCTAAAGGAGATTATCAACGTAAAGCTGAGAATAAAGAAAATACGATATCCAAGGAACAATTTATGGAATGGACGAAATCTGTTTGGACAATGAATCCTGAATCAGCAAAAAAAGTAAACCATCCAGCGCCTTTTCCTGAAGAGTTGCCTTATAGATTGATTCAATTATATTCATTTAAAAACGATATTGTTTTGGACCCTTTTATGGGTAGTGGAACGACAGCTATTTCAGCATTAAAATCAAAAAGAAATTTTGTTGGTTATGAATTAAATCAAGAATATATAAATATTTCTGAAAATAGAATCAGCAAATATTTAAACAAGGTAAATATTGAGACATTAAAAAGCAAGCAAACAAATATTTTTAAATCTGCTGTTTCATTTATTACTATCTAATTCCAATATTTTTAAAAAATCTTATTCTTAGATAATAAAACTTTTTATAGGCTACATTTCCCCCATGCAACGAATAATCGACTTCATATTAAGATACAAGAACTACATCAGCGTTACGGCGCTGATAATCATCAGCTTATCGCTTATTTCGCTGGATTATTCGGCGAAAATCGGCGGATTCCGCGCTTTGGTGGTTTCGACAGTCGGCTGGATGCAGAGCGTTTTTTCGTGGGTGCCGAACCCGTTCGCCGTCAAGCAGGAAAATCAAGCGCTACGCGAACTTAATCTGCAGCTTTCGGCGGAAGTAACCCGAATGCGCAATGCTTTGGTCGAAAACGAGCGGCTGCGCGAGCTTATCGGTTTTACCAAAGACCTGAAGTCGCCGCATATCGTCGCCGAAGTCGTCGGCTCGACCAATGTCGAGATGCGACATTATATTACAATCAACAAAGGCTCTGCCGCCGGTATTTCCGAAGGTATGGCAGTGCGCAACGACGCCGGACTCATCGGCTTAGTCATTAGTTTAAGCTCGAATTACGCAATGGTGGAGCTAATCACAAACCGCAACGTGCATATCGCCGCCAAGAACCAGCGCAATGCGCACACCGGAATATTGATGTGGGAAGGCGCAGACCATTTCATAATGAAAAACGTGCCGAAATCGTTCAATATGCTCGAAGGCGATATTATTCTGACATCGAATGCCAGCAGCCGCTATCCCGAAGACATTCCCATTGGCAGAATTACTTCGGCGACGGAAGAACCCGGCGATTTATTCCAAAAAATCACCGTTGAACCGTTGGTGAATTTCTCGACACTCGAGCAGGTATTCGTGCTAACCGAGCTACCCGACCCCGAAAAAGTCGCTTTAATAAAGGATTTTGAAGCTAAACAATTGCAAAAGAAGAAAAAATGAAAATTGAATTCGAAAATCAAGGGAAACTGCAAAATCCCACGTTCAGATATATTGTTTACGCAATTATTGCGATGTTTCTATCGTTGTTGCACCTTGTCGCGCTTGGAATAATATCGGTTGCAGGAATCACACCGGATTTGCTGCTGATTCTCTGCGTTTGGATTGCTTTGCGCGAAGGGCAATTCGTCGGCATTTTTGCCGGATTCGGCTGCGGCTTGATTTTCGACATTCTCACTTACGACGTACTCGGCACCAATGCCTTGGCAAAAACGCTAATAGCCTTCATTGCCGGATTTTTTTACAAGGAAACCGCCATCGAACAAAACCTGAAAAGCTACCGCTTTCTGTTCATTGTAGCGCTATGTTCGCTTCTGCACAATGTTATTTACTTCTTCTTTTACTTACGAATCAGCGAAATCAGCTTCCTCTCGTTTTTTGCCAAAAACGGGATTGCCGCCTCGCTTTACACTACGGTTTTTGCTATTGTTGTGCTACTTATTCGCCCGCCTTCGAGCCGTTTGAGGGCTTAGAAACCTCATTAATAGTAGCCTTTTTGAAACACTTGAATTACATTTTTGAAAAATGCGCTGGTTCTTGTTCATTTTTTTCCTAATTTTGTAATGGATAGAATTGTCGAATATCGTTTACTAATCAGTAATTGATATATCAAGCTCATCCGTAGAACTGCACTCAGCATTTGAATTGAAGTGATAGTTACAGATGAGTGCGGTTTTCGAGGCTTTTATTAGAGTTTTTTATTAAAGTAATTGAAAATTTATTTAGTAAAAAAGGCGATGGAGTTCGCCAAAACCGGTTAGAAAAGCCTGATGACTCCTACATGAAATTTTTGTTTTATTAGGAGTTATTTTTATGTTCAGAATGGCTATAATCGTAGGAGTTGGCGGTTTTATCGGAACAGTAGTCAGATATTTTACCTCTAATTTAATTCATAAATTATTCCCCACAAACTTCCCATTGGGAACACTCGTAGTCAATCTAGCCGGATGTCTGCTCATTGGAGTCATAATCGGACTGTTCGAAAAAGGCAGCATCTTGTCATTAGAACTCCGGCTGTTTCTAACTGTCGGCTTTTGCGGCGGGTTTACGACATTTTCCGCATTTTTGAACGATACAATCAACCTCGCTAGTGAATCGGAAATGCTGTCTCTGGCGTTTTATACCGGAATCAGCATATTTGCCGGAATTGCTTGCACATTCCTTGGGAAAGGAATTGTAAACTACTTTTTTACCGAATTTTTATAAGTCCTTTATATATATTCGTTTTTTAGTTAATCGGCATATTACGTAATTGCTAATAATATTATCGGTTAGATTCTATTAATTTTGTATATTTGAGTTTTATTTCAATATACAAATTTTCTAACTTTTCATATGAAAATCAGCGTCCTAATCGCCACGCGTAATCGACTAAGCGACCTAAGATTTGTTTTGAACCGCTACCGCACTCAAACATACAAGAATTTTGAAATAGTAATTATTGACAACGGCTCGACCGATGGCACGAAAGAGGCTCTGCCATTGGAATTTCCCGAAGTAAAGTATTTTTGGCTTCCTGAAAATTTCGATATTAGAGCATTAAATATTGCACTCAATTTTTCTGATGGCGAAATCATATGGCGCTGCGACAGCGACTCTTATCCCGACAACGATGATTGTTTCGAGCGAATTATTTCGATTTTTGAAAAGCATGAAAGCATTGATTTTGTCGCTACCGAGTTAATCGAACTCAGCCGCGGAGGCGTGCCAATTCAATGGTATCCCTTAGAAGTCGATAAACTTAATACTCCCGATGACGGCTATAAATCCAATGTTTTCCTTGGCGGTGGAACTGCAATTCGCCGCAGGGTATTTGATAAAATCGGCGGTTTTTGGGAATTCGGCTTCGAAGAATCGGATTTCGCCTTCAGGGCTATTATCGAAGGCTTCAATATAAGGTATTTCCCAAATATAAAGACCTTACACATCGGCTCAATTTCCGACCGCAACCGCGAGGACCGGTGGATTCAAATGTCCAAGCAATATGTCCGTTTGCAATCAAAGTTTTTTCCGCTACCTATTGCAATTTACAGAACATTGGTGGCGATTGTTTTTCAGATGCTCGAAGGCATTTTAAAATTATTTTCGCCGCTAGCGTGGCTTGAATGCTTGTTTTCTATGTGCGCAGCGTCGTTCCGGGCATTCAGAAAGGAAAGATGTATCATACCGAGGGAAAAACTTTACGATATAACGCTGGGACGGGGTTTCTTCACTAATTATATTAATTATTGGAAATACGTAATTAAAAATAAATCAACTCATAGAAAATGAGCCGGAAATACAAAATACTAATGATTTCGCCTCAATTTCCCTATCCGAACGTGGATGGCGGAAAAAACAGTATCGCTCGAGCATACGAGACTCTTGTCAAACTCGGCGGCGAAGTCCTTTTTGTTACTTTCGACAACGGTTCAATCGACAAAACCTATATAAAGGAAGCTGAAAAATTCGGTGAAGTGGCTTTTATCGAGCATAACACAAATAATTCATTACTAAGGGCTGTGAAATGCTTCGCAATCGGCAAGTCGATGTATTTCGACCGCTACTATAGCCGCGATGTCGCAACTCAACTTAATCAAATCATAGGACAAAGAAAATTCGATTTCATTTTTGCCGAGCATTCATACATTTTTCCATTGGCAGACCATGCAAGAGCTTTGACAGGCGCGCCGCTGCTTACGCGATTGAACAATATAGAATGGATGATTTGGCGCAGATATTATGAAAACTTAAGCATAACTGACCCCAAGAAACTACTGACTTTTCAGCAATACCATTCACTGAAGAAGGAAGAAATCGTTGCAATCAATGGTTGCGACGCAGTTTTCACCGTATCGAACATCGATAAAGCTCGTGCGCTCGAGCTATGCCCCAAAGCAATTGCCGCGACAGTATTTCCGGGAGTTGACAGCGTCGCTTTTGCGCCTGACGAGACTATTAAGCGTAATCCTTGCGAAATGATACTTGCCACGACATATAAGTGGAAACATAATGCAGACGGGCTGCGCTGGTTCTTGGACAGTGTGCTTCCAATCATTAGGAAATCTGTGCCTGAGGCCTTCCTATCGCTTTTCGGCAAGAATCCACCGTCTTGGTTGGAAAAATATAATGGCAAAAACGTGAATGTAATGGGTTTTGTTCCTAAAATCCAACCCTATTTAAATCGGGCTTCGGTCTATGTCGCTCCGCTTTTTGTCGGCAGCGGGATTCGAATGAAAATCATGGATGCTATGGCAATGCAGCTCCCTGTCGTTGCTACAAAAGTCGCCGCCGAAGGGATTGAAGCCCAAAGTCAAGATGGTTTGTTCGTTACGGACTCCCCACAGGAATTTGCCGAGATTATCCTCAAGCTTTTTTCAATGCCTGCTGAAGCGGCAATACTCGGGAAAAAAGCAAGGGAATATGTGCTGGAACACTTTTGCTGGGAAAAGAACATGCAAATTGTATTCGATACATATAACGCTTTGAAGAGTAATGAAGTGGCAACCGCTACCTAGTAATTTATTTGTGTGATAATCGATGAGAATTGCTTCGCCGCATCCTTCAAGTCCAAATCATTAAGGTTTAAACCATCAGGTGGCGCGGCGCAGGCAAAATGCTTTGATAGCGGCATCCACTCTTTGCCTTGAAGTTCATCGAGCGGAGTCAACATAAGCAGCGGTCGGTCGAAAGCAGCTGCCACATGTACAATGGAGGTATTGGGCGATATAACGGCATCTGAAATTTGCGTCAATGCGCAAACGTCCATAAAATCATTGGTCGTTCTATAATGAATAACGTTTGAACTAATGCCAGTTAGCATGTTTTCTATAAAACTGTTGTGTTCTGGGGCGCCTGTTAGAATAAAGTTCCATTCAGGATGAATGCAGGACAATTCTTTGAGTAGAATTGAATATTGCTCGGCCGAAAGCATTCGATGAGCGCTTGAAGCGGATACATTTACAAGACAGAACCTGCCGCCGACGCTGCTTCGGAAAACATTTGCTTTTTCGATGTTTTGTCGGGGAATATTGAAAGATTTGTGGCTATGGCAGAACCCATTTATTGACTTGAGTGCTTCGTCCCAGCCGAAAATTCTCGCTGTAAATAGACATAACAGTATTGCATATGGCGCTTTGAACCTGATATCCGAAATATCAATTTGAGAATTAAAGAAAAAATCATATTCTTTTGAACGGCAATCGTGCGCAGCATTTATTTTCTTAGAATTGTGCGACGAAACAAGATTTGAAATAATACCGGATTTTGTCGTGTTTTTCCAAACAAGCGGCAAAATCAAGTCGTAGCGCCGCTTGCGGAGCCGATTGATTGTAATTATATCTTGGTTCAATTTACCCGTCAAGGTATGAATATCATTCAATGGGCCGCAATGCTGAGCAATTTGCCTGTTTCCTTTTGAGCATAGTATATCAATTTTACACTCTGGTAATTTCTCGGCAATGAAGTTTAGCAGCGGAATCGTCGCAATCATATCACCCAGGCGGTCGTAACGCAATACGAGGATGCTTCGGATTTTCGATGAATCGAGCGGCAACAGACTCGGCTTGTTGCGAATAAATAGCTTTAACAAACCGTAAATTATATACTTGATTGTTTTATTTGCCGACATTTGGAGACTCACCTCAATATCGCTTCAATAATAGCATTACTGCACTCATCGTAAGTAATCTTGCGCTCAGCTGCTTCTTCGAGCGTGGCGCTGTGGCTCAAGATGAACTTTTCGAGGCTCCGCGCGACACGCTCTTCGCTGGTTTTGGTTAAATAAGCAAGCTGTTCATGTCCGGCACCGATGAGAATCGAACCGTGCTGCAAGAGCGTTCGTCCGTCCAATCTTTGTGCCGAGCCGACGATTTTTCTGCCCTGCCATTCGATTTCGTAACGCGCAGACGAAGCGAAACATGAAATCGACATTTCAGATGTTTTATAAAAATTTCGAAAGTCCGGCTGGGCTTTTTCGAACTCCATTTCCGCTCCGGTTACTTTTCGCAGCGCTTGCAGCAAAATGCTATGTATATCGCGGTATAGTGTTTGTTGTGAGGATCCTTCGGGAATCGAGCAAACAACGGAATATGTTATCTCATTCGCATGAAGCACTGCTCTGCCTCCAGTGGGACGCCGCACTAAGCCGAAACCGCGTTTTGCGACCTCATCCTTGTTGATGTCGCTTTCTTTTTGGTTTGCGCCAAGCGACAAAGTCCAAGGATTCCAGCCATAAAGGCGAAACATGGGCAGCTCCGAACCTTCAATTAATCCGCGTAGCCGTTTGGTGTCGAAATCCATATTGTATTGTCCGTCCCGAAATCCGTCGTCGAGCAGTTCAAAACGACTGCCCAACAGTTCATTCATCTTTGTTCCAGTTATTATTTCTCTCATAATCGGGTTTTGTGTTTTTTTCAAAATACAATATTACGTAAATTTCACATTCGAAAATTTGTAAATGATATAAACTATACGGTATGATTGAGAATAAACCCAAAGTATCCAATTTCAAAGCATGGGCAATATTTATTTATGGAACGACACTGTTTATCTTTGTTGGTTACGTCTTGATTCCTTGGTTAATCACCAATTGCGGATTGAATAAGGCGATTAGTTGGTTTGCGGGCGGAGGTTTGCTCTTTGTGGCATTATTTATTGCCGCATTGGTATTTACCCGATTGGAAGGCTGCAAAACCAAGCGCGAAATCTTCGAAAGATTGCACATAAAACCGCTCAGCAAGAATGATGCGTTGTATATACTCTTTGGTTCGCTTCTAATACTGCTTTCCACAGGTTTAATCATGACGTTATGGTCAATGCTTGCAACAAATTACTCAATACCCGCGCCGTCGACAAATCCGCCTTTCCTAACTTTTAAAGCATTCGCGCCGGACGAGCGTTGGTTCTTGCTTGTGTGGGCGCCTATGTTCTTTTTCAATATTGCGGGCGAAGAAATGCTCTGGCGCGGATATATTCAACTTGGACAAGAAGGTAAATCAGCATGGTTGCTCAATTCACTGCTTTGGGCAATGTTTCATTTGCCATTTGGGCTGAAGATGTTGATAACGCTTGTTCCGATACTCATCATTCTGCCCTATTGCGTTCACAAGACACGGAACACAAGCGTCGGAATGGCTATCCATGCTATTTTAAACGGTCCTTCGTTTATCCTAATATCGCTGGGTATGATTTAGGTGGTGATTGACGCTTTTCATGCGTAAACAATGTGAATTAAAAGAAATATGAGTATAATTAAAATTATTTCATTTTTCTTAATAATAGATATTTCAGTATTCTTGTAGATTTTTCAAGACTTGAAAATATTTTAAGTTAGGATACTGTTAAATAAGCTCCGTAAATGATATATATTATAAATAATTAGGCTCAATAGAAAAATATGAATGAGAAAACGCCCGAAAAGACAAAAAAACGATTTCCTTTTGTGTATTGGATAGCCATAATATTCGAGTTCTTCGAGCGTGGCAGCTATTACGGGGTGATGAGTATTCTATCGGTTTACATGACCGACCAACTCGGCTTTGCCAAGACGGATGTCGGGTTAATCAAAGGCACAATTCAGCCGCTGCTCTACTTTCTGCCGATATTAACCGGCGCTATTGCCGACCGGCTCGGCTATCGCCGTACATTGATGTTTGCGTTTTCATTTCTCGGTTTGGGCTATTTCCTAACAAGTCAGGTAACGGAATACAGCATAGTATTTGCTTCGCTGGTTGTCATGGGCATCGGCGCAGGCTCGTTTAAACCGGTAATATCCGGCACGATTGCCAAAGTAACCGACGAAAGCACATCCACACTTGGTTTCGGAATATTTTACTGGTCGATTAACCTCGGCGCATTTCTTTTCCCGCTGATACTTGTGCCGTTGCTCAAATCAATTGATTGGTCTTATGTTTTAATCGCTGCGGCAATATGCACAGGGTCAATGCTGCTGCCGGCAATTTTTATTTACAAGGAACCGCCTCGAGAAAAGGACAACAGCAAGAAAATTTCAGAAGTCATCGTCGATATTTTCAGAAAAATTTGGACTGTAGTGCTTGATTGGCGCTTTATCTTGTTTATCTTCATTTATTCATGGTTTTGGATTCTATATTTTCAAATGTTCGACAGTGTTCTTTGGTATGTCAAAGCATTCGTTGACCCATCGCAGCTTAATGATTTCGTCAATACGACTTTTGGATTGAATTGGCATTTTGATGTCGAGCATGTTACAGTTATTAACGCATTTACAATAATTGCGCTTCAGCTTGTGGTATCATGGTTTGTCAGCAAAACAAAAGCATTGCCGACTATGATAGCCGGAGTATCGATGGCAACACTCGGCATGGCAATTTTATCGCTCAGCACGAGCATTTGGGTGTTTATCACCGGAATAATCATCTTTTCTTTCGGCGAAATGATAGCGCATCCTAAATACATTTCATATTTAGGCTTGATTGCTCCGCCAGACAAAAAAGCGACATACATGGGTTTCGGCTTCCTATACGGGGTGTTCGGTTCGTCTATAGGAGGAATACTTGGAGCGAATCTTTATGTCGCTTTCATCGATAATCCAATGATAGCTTATATTAATACTGCGCTTCAGTCCGCAGGTTCCGGTATTCGATTAAGCGACGGAGCCAATATAGACGAAGCGTTGAAAGCCGCAGAATCAATCGGATTGACAAAAGCTGATGTTTCCGTGTATGCACACACTTCCACGCTATGGCTGATTTTTAGCGGTATTGGTGTGATGTGTATTATAGGTTTGCTTGTTTATCAAAAGTTGATTGGAACGAAAAAACGTTGAAAACGATGCTTGGAAAAAGCTTAATATTTTGGCATAGATTAATCGCAAGAATTTCTTAAGTTGGAGTTCAAATTTTCAATAATTATTATTGAATAATATCTATTATTGAATAATATCGCAATCGATTATTCATTATCTTGAAGAAATAGCCATGAAAAAATACAAATACTTGATACAATCGATAATATTATTCCTTTGCGTAATACAAATACAGGTATTGAGGGCAGACGACGCCAAGATGAAGTCAGCTCAACAAGCCACCGCAGCTTTTAAGAAGCTGTTCGAGGCGGCTCATCCATCGCCAGCCAACGCACCGCGAATTCATTTTCTGGTGCCGGAGGAAGAATACCGGAAATCACCGATTTTTATCAATTACAACATTCCCGGAACTGAAACCGGAACCTATCAAATGCAGAACGAATCGTCGATTGCCGTCAATCCGCTCAATCCGAAGAATATGATTTCTGCTGCTGTGGATTATCGCGATAATTCCGCTACGTGGGTCTATGTGTCGAGCGATGCCGGACGTTCTTGGACGAATCTAAATCTTGGTCATCCATTTCCGACTTGGACTTCGTCTAACGACCCGTCGGTTGCATATGATGCCGATGGCGTCGGCTACCTTGTCGTCGGTGGCTTCGGACTAAGATTCGATTCCTTGGGACAAAGCTATGGCGAAAACGGAGTGTTTTTAGCCAGAACGTTTGACGAAGGCAAGACTTGGGAGGCGCACATTCCGGTTATACTGCATCAAATGCCGCAGACGGTTGATTCAGCATTCGAAGACAAATATTATATTCAAGCAGACAACAGTCCACAATCGCCTTACTATAAAAACCTTTATATTCCGTGGAAGCGGGTAATGATTAACGATACATCGACTCAGATTGTCATTACTAAATCGACGGATAAAGGCTCGACGTGGAGCGTTCCAACACCGGTCAGCTACAGGCTGTCGCGCAGCAGCGAAGATACGACATTCGGGCAAAGTTTTCCGCTATGCACAACGGGTCCAAACGGCGAAGTCTATCTTGTTTGGAATCACGGAATTGAGCATGGTGTCGGATTTTCGCGTTCTTTCGATGGCGGAATAACTTGGAGCGAACCGAAGATAATCCAACGATATAATATTTTCGGTAAAACAAAGCTTCTTGCCGAAGGCTGGCGTCATACCGTCAAGGAAATCGTTCGAGCCGAGGCTTATCCCGTTATTGTATGCGATATTACGAATAGCGAGCGAAGAGGCTGGTTATATCTTTGCTGGAGTGCCGATTCAATTCCGAATGTTTATTTCTCGCGCTCAACTGATAATGGAGACACATGGAGCCAGCCGAAAATTGTTCATTCAACGACGCAAAACGACCAATTCTGGCATTGGATGGCGCTCGACCCCATTAACGGAGACCTCGGCATAATGTTCCTCGACAGCCGTAACGACCCGAACAATATTTTGGTTGAATGCTTTGCCTCGTATTCAAGCGACGGCGGCGATACTTGGACCGACAGGCTTGTTTCGGACCAGGGCATGGATCTTAGGTATAATCCATTTCAAGGCAATAATTTTGCAGGAGATTACAGTGGTTGCGCATTCTACGACGGCGTTATCTATCCGTCATGGGTCGACATGCGATTTGCAGCCCAAAACATATACGATAGCGAAGTGTTTACGGCTTATGTCAATACGAAGGCGCCTGTTCCACCGCAAAATTTTGTTGCCAAATCAATTCCTGATGATAAAAATAAAATCCGATTAACTTGGGATGCTCCAACAGAATCTTCTTTCGGAAGAACTATCGATGTTCCGGCGATGAAATATGCATTATTGCGAAATGGCAGTGTCATCGGAGTTTTTAACTCAAATGTAACCGAATATTTCGACGAAGGATTGACGGCTCACGAAAAATATACTTATTCAATTTATGCTTGGATTGGAGGGGATACAAGCAAAACCGTCGTAAGCAGCGCTTTTGCGGGTGGCGGGAAAAATCCGTCGCCTGCGTCAATTGTCGATAAACAATTCATCGGCAACAAGCAACTTAATCTAAAAATTCAACTTCCTACAACTCGCGAAGATGGCGCTACTGTGCTTTTGAATATGGCGAAAGTTGAGATTTGGCGTGATTCTGCTTACTATAAAACAATTGACGTCGCAACGGGCGATACCGGCAAAATAATCGTTTTCATTGACGATGTGCCGGCAGCAGGCTATTATCGTTATTCGGTCTATGTCCTTGATAACAGCATTCCGACTGGAAAAAGCGCATCGAGCAATGAAGTTATTGTTTATGCCGGCGATGCTGAGCCTTATTACACTGAAAATTTCGACGGGAATCAATTAGCTAAATATCTTGTTTACGGAACTTGGGGCTTATGCCCGACATTCTACCTGAGTCCCGATAACTCTTTAACCGATTCTCCTTCGGGGAATTATCAAGCCTTGGAGAATTATTCAATCCAGCTCTTTCCGGTAAAACTCGACAATGTGCATGCGACAAAACTATCGTTTTGGCATGCGGCAATAGTCGCTAAGGGCGATTCTGCTATTGTGGAATATCGGCTAGGGGAAAGCGGACAGTGGCTTAGTCTTGCTTTTTACAATAAAACATTGTTTGAGCCATGGAATAATGAGGCTCTAGCCTCCGATGACTGGAAATATGAAGAGTTTATCTTCGAACATCTTAGCGATACCCTTTTTGTTCGTTTCAGATTAAAGACCAATGTTACTGTGCAAAATGACGGCTGGTTCATTGATAACGTAAAATTTGACATGGTTACGCCGGTTCAAGAAGAGTATTCCGAATCAGCTGATTACATGTTATTCCCCATTCCGGCAAGCGATTATGTTACACTCTATTTTAATCGACTTGATAATAAAATTAATTCTAAAATTATTCTTGTCAACGAATTAGGGGAAAAGGTAAAAGAGTGTTCTGTTGAAACCAATCAGGGTTTCTATACGATGCCTCTTCAGAATCTAAATACGGGCATTTATTCCCTTATGCTGTTTTCTAATGATGAACTGTTGATAAATAAAATGCTATCTGTAGTAAAATAAAGAATTCTTCGCAAAAGATATTAGTTACTAAAACTTAAGGATACGCCTCTGCGTGTCCTTTCTACTATTAAAAAAAACGAAATAATATAAATAATGCACATATTTCTTTGAATTCGCATTGTATACGTTTGAAAAGTGGCAAACGCCTCCTATTAAGAACGTCGCTCTTTTCCCACCTTTG
>CAYLSY010000023.1:0-13835 GCA_964386275.1 uncultured Hyphomicrobiales bacterium | reverse complement strand
AATTCCATTTGCAAAGCTTTGGATGAGTATCCTTTCAATTTCTGAACTATTTCGCTAATGGAGAGGTTTGGAGGATAGCTAATAATCATATAAACATAGTATTTACCGAAGTATCCAATTTCGATTTTCACATTTAGGGATTCAGCAATACTTTTTAAAAGAACACTACATTTTTCAATAATAGACTTGCAAAGAATGGATTTGCTATCTTTAGTTACCCAAGCGACAGCTGCTCTAAGGCATGTTGCGGTATGATTTTGTATTCGAAAATCTTCAAGCATATGATTTTTTAAGAACAGCCACACTAAACATTTTTGCGAAAATATTAAAAAAAAGATAAAAAAAACAATTCTAAATTCTTGGAACAATTTGACATATTGATTAAATTGCATTTTTTATAGTTCTTTTTCAGAATTAAAGTATAAAAGAAGAGGTTGATTTATGTCAAACACAAAGATTCCATGGGCAGAGCCATATAAGATAAAGATGGTTGAGCCGTTAAAAATGACGACGCGTGAATATCGTGAAAAATGTATGAAGGAAGCGGGCTACAACACATTCCTACTAAAGAGCGAAGATGTATACATTGATTTATTGACCGACAGCGGCACGAACGCGATGAGCGATTATCAATGGGCAGGAATGATGTTGGGGGACGAGGCTTATGCCGGAAGCAAAAATTTCTATTATTTAGAAGAAAACGTTCAAAAAATATATGGTTACAAATATGTAGTACCCACACACCAAGGTCGTGGCGCCGAACATATGCTCTCGAAATCACTCATTAAACCGGGAGATTATGTTGCGGGTAACATGTACTTTACAACAACACGCTTGCATCAGGAACTGGCTGGCGGCACATTTGTCGATGTTATTATCGATGAAGCTCATGACCCACAAGCAGTTCATCCATTTAAGGGCAACATCGACATTCAAAAATTCGAAGACTTAATCAAAAAAGTCGGCGCCGAAAAGATTGCTTACATCACAGTCGGCGCGCCGGTCAACATGGCAGGTGGTCAACCCGTTTCGATGGAAAACATGAAACAACTCCACTCCGTTTGCCAAAAGCACGGCATCAAAATCGTTTTGGACGCCACCCGCAACATGGAAAACGCCTATTTCATCCAACAACGCGAACCCGGCTATGCCAACAAAACTGTTGCCGAAATTCACAAGGAATTTTGCTCCTATTCCGACGCTGCCACGATGAGCGGCAAGAAAGACCTGAACGTCAACATCGGCGGATTCGTCGCCGTCAACGACTGGGACTTGTTCGAAGAACTACGCAACATGGTCGTCGTTTACGAAGGTCTTCACACATATGGAGGTTTGGCTGGTCGCGACATGGAAGCAATGGCTCGCGGCATGGAAGAGGCAATCAAAGACGAAAACATCAGTTTCCGCGTAAAACAAGTCGAATACATGGGCAATCTGCTGAACGAAGCCGGTATTCCAATAGTTGTACCAATAGGTGGACATGCCGTTATGCTCGACGCTAAGCGCTTTTACGACCATATTCCGCAAATTCAATTCCCGGCACAAAAGCTGGCTGCAGATTTATACATTTCCTCAGGCGTTAGAGCCATGGAGCGCGGCATCGTCTCCGCCGGAAGAAACAAAAACACCGGCGACCACAACTATCCCAAGCTTGAACTAGTTCGCTTGACATTCCCGCGCCGCGTTTATACTCAATCACACATTGATTTTGCGGTTTACGCAGTCAAAGAACTATACGAAAACCGCCATAAAGCCGTCGGTCTCAAAATGGTCTATGAACCTAAGTATTTGAGGTTCTTCCAAGCAAGATTCGAACCAATGGCATAAGGCGCTAACTATATACTATAAAAAGGGAATAAGCATATTATTCCCTTTTTTGTTCTAACCATATTAATATTAACGCTAAACAATATGAAAACATTCAACACCAAAACATACGATATGCCCGATTCGATTTTCTCCGTAATGAGCGCCCTATCGAATCAATACAAAGCAGTCAATCTGGGTCAAGGTTTTCCCGATTTCGACGGACCCCGCTCAATTATGGAAGACGCATTTAAGGCGATGACAGAAGGCAAAAACCAATATGCGCCAACCCAAGGCATTTTTTCGCTTCGCAAGGCAATCGCCGATGTAATCAAGTCGCAATACGGCATCGTTCGCTCGCCAGATACGGAAATTACAGTTACGGCAGGCGCAACTGAAGCTCTTTTTTCGACAATCCATGCCTTGCTAAACTTGGGAGACGAAGTCATAGTATTCGAGCCGTTTTACGACGCCTATCCGGCAGACGTGCTGCTCGCCGGCGGCGCTATTCGCTGCGTTACGCTCCGAAAGCCTGATTTCACCTTCGATTTCGAGGAACTTGAGCAAAGCGTTAGCGATAAAACAAAGGCAATTATTATTAATAATCCACATAATCCGACGGGCAAGGTTTATACTAAAGAAGAACTCGATTTCATAGCAAAATTGGCTATTAAACACGATTTGCTTGTGATTTCAGACGAAGTTTATGAGTTTTTAACATATGATGGTGCAAAACATGTTCCGATTGCAACGCTCGACGGCATGAAAGACCGCACTGTTACAATATCTTCGGCTGGAAAAACCTTTAGCTTAACTGGCTGGAAAATCGGTTGGACGATTGCTTCGCCGGATATTACTAATGCCATTCGGAAAATACATCAATGGACGACTTTTGCCGTATCGACTCCAGCGCAACACGCAATAGCTCAGGCATTTCAGTCATTGGACGAATACTTGCCGGATTTTCGCAAAATGTATCAATATAAGCGTGATTTGCTTCAGGAAGCAGTATCGAAAACCCGCTTCAAACCTTGTCCGGTTAAGGGCAGTTACTTTATGATGGTCGAAATTCCCGAACCTCAAGCCGCCGATGGCGATATCGTCATTGCCCGACAACTTGTCCAAGACTATGGAATCACGACGATTCCTACCTCGGTGTTTTACGAAAAATCTTCGGAAGGCGCTACCATGCTGCGTCTCTGTTTTGCTAAAAGTGACGAAACGTTACTTTCGGGAGCGGCTTGCTTGGCAAAATTTTAAACGCAGGAATATGAGTCAATATCAACCGTTACCGATACTACATTTCGGGAGTATTTCTTTCGGAATTGCTCAGTAGCTCTCGCGATGTAGTATCTGATTTTTTTTCCGCTACGGTCGGTTTCTTTTTTGCTTTTTATAATGATGATTCGCCGGAAATTGCTTCTCAGCTTTTCGATTGAAGGAGCGGTAGGCCCCAAAAGCGAAAATCCGGTATTGTCCTTTGGCAGCATCGATGCGTAATATTCAGCAGCAGCGCTAACGTTCTTAAGTTCCTTTCCACTGAATTCAATATAAATAAATCTCGAAAAAGGAGGATAACCTGCCTTTTGCCTTTGATACAACTCATACTCGTAGAACTGCTCGTAAGATGAATTTAAAACAGCCTCTATTGCCGCATCCGTAGGATGTGAGGTTTGAATCATAACTTCTCCGCTCAGCGTGCCGCTTCGACCGGCTCTGCCTGCAACTTGCGTCAACAGCTGAAATGTACGCTCCGAAGCTCTGAAATCCGGCATGAACAGCTGCATATCGGCATTTACAACTCCTACAAGCGAGACCCTGTCAAAATCCAAGCCCTTTGCCACCATTTGAGTTCCTAACAAAATATTGAACTCGCCTTTGGCAAAATCCGTGAGAATGCGCCTGTGTGCGCCTTTTCGCGATGTCGTGTCCAAATCCATGCGCACAATCGACGAAGAAAATCCGCGTTCACGCATAATTTCATCTAGCTCGGTTTCAATTCGCTGAGTACCGAACCCGACTTCGCGAATTTCCACCGAACCGCATTCGGGGCATTCTTCGGGCATTTTCACGGTAAAGCCACAATAATGACAGCGCAACTGCCTTTTTGCTTTATGATAAGTCAAAGATACAGAGCAGTTCACGCATTGAGGGATATGTCCACAATCAAGACACTGAACAAAGTTCGAAAACCCGCGCCTGTTCTGGAAAATTATCACTCCTTCATTCTTGTTGTTCTTTTCGGTAATCTTTTGTAACAGCTTATCTGAATAAGCGCCGTGCATCATGTGTCTGCGGCGTTCTTCGGCAATATCGATTACGCTAATTGACGGAAGCATTGCTCCATCTGCCCTCTTTTTAATTTCCAGCAAACGATAACGACCTTGCCGCGCATTATACATGCTCTCCATTGAAGGAGTTGCAGAACCAAGGACAACTACGGCATTTTCCATCTTTGCCCTGACGATTGCCGAATCGCGGCAGTGGTAGCGAGGCGAAGGGTTATCCTGCTTGTATGACGGCTCGTGTTCCTCATCTACAATTATCAGTCCCAGATTCTTCATAGGCGCAAAGACCGCAGAGCGAGCGCCAATCACAATCTGCTTCTTGCCTGAATGAATTTCCGACCACTGGTCGTAACGTTCGCCTTCGCTCATTCGGCTGTGCAGCACAGCGATTGAGCCGGCGAAAGACGTTTCGAACCTGTCTATCAGTTGCGGCGTAAGCGATATTTCGGGTACAAGCAACAAAACGGTTCTACCTAGTTCGATAGCTTTACGAATAGCCCTCATATAAACCAGGGTCTTGCCACTACCGGTAACGCCGTGCAGCAAAAAAGGCTTGCAGTTTTGCTCTTCAATCGCTTGTTCAATTGCTCGAGTTGCAATTGCTTGTTCGTCCGTCAATTCGATTTCCAACTCGTTTTTATTACTCATCCTCGCTTCAGCAGCCACTTTCTTGATTCTGCTGATGTCTGTTTTTTCAACTTTAATAAGCCCGATTTTCTGAAGCGCATTCAATGCGCTTCTTGATGCTTTAGCCTTGCTCAATACTTCCGAAACCAGCGCCAAGCCTTGCGCCTTTTGCATTAAATAAATCGTTGCCAAAAGTGCAGATTGCTGCGGCGATGTTTTTTCAAGCCCGCTGCAGGCTTGGCGAACAGAGTCATCATCGAAGATTTCATCGGCAATCATGGTAGCCAATTGCTGTTTTGCCCTCAAGTCCTTGGGCGTAAAACGCTCAATGGCTATTATACCCAGTTCTACCAAGGCTTTCAGTTGAGGCGATATGTTTTCGATTTCGAGGCTTGTTTCTATATTCTTAACGGATACGGCATCGGTGCAGCTTTTCAAGAAATTCAGCAGTTCGAAGCGTTTGGGGCTGCGCGTTTTCATTGCCGCTTCCTCTTCGATAGTTGTCTTTCGGATGACGGTAACCTTTATCACGCTTTGTGGCGACATACCTTGAGGCAGAGCGGCTTTCAGCGTTTCGCCGAGCGAAGCCATATAATATTCGGAAATCCACTTTGCGAAATCAAGCATCTTTTCGGAAAAGACCGGATGAACATCAAGCAATTCCAATATCGGTTTTATTTTGTCAGTGATTTCTTCAACCCGCTCTCCGACAATATATCCGGTCATTACTCGCTTACCGAGCGGCACCAGCGCACGCTTTCCGATTAAATCAGTGTCGGATAAATTTGCAGGCAAAAGATAGTCGAAAAGCCTGTCAAGCGGCAACGGCAGCGCTATTTGAAGGATTCGAGGCATATCAATCCGTAAAGTTCCAAGCGACCGACAACCTTAAATTGCCGGACATTTCAGGATAATAAGGTAAAAAGTAGTAGCCTGAAGAAAGCACATTGTTATAGGATAATTTTACGAAAGCCGCTCCCAGTCTTGCCGAAGCGAAAATGCTCAAGGCGCCTGATACAAACCCGTTTTCATCGTCAATTGAGATATAAGAGTGCGTCATCGGAACATACAGCGGCGTTTTCCGCTCAATCAAGCATTCGTACGATAAGCCCAATCTGGCATAACTTCTGCCAATAGCAATCTCGTAATACGGCTTGAAAAGCAAACTCACACCACTGCTCGAAAGGTTCGTTCCCGTAGAATTATCTCGCAAAAACCCGTTGATATTGGCTTTGAGCCACACATTCTTCATCAGCAAAATTTCGCCGGAAATAAAAGCGTTGAACATGGTGAAATCATCGTCGTTAACGCAATCGACTCCAATAATTGCGCCCGAATTATCGTATTTAGCGCGAGCTACAATAGGCAAATGAACGATACCGGCTCCTATTCCGGCTTTGAAGCCTTCGCGACGGCGGTCAACCGAACTGTCTTGTTCTGCGTTCGACGAAAAATAAAGCAAAGCTCGGCTCGTAGTCTCGTTTTGGCGCACCAAACCTTCAACCGGAGTGGGCATCCTATCAGCATACGAAATGTCGATGACATAAGCGTTTCTTAACCCGTCGAATACTGTTAGTTTGCCTCCGAAAGCCTTAGCTACTCTATCTTGTCTGTTTGTGAAACGTCCTCCGATGCTAAATTTTCCATCAATTATCGGCAACGGTAACTCGCATCTCGCATATGCAGATAGCACGGAACCGGCAAAAGACTCGTTATAAAATGAACTGTCGAGGTTTATGTATTGAAAATCAAGTCCAGTTGCTAATTTAAATACATCAAATAGCTGTATATTAGCTCTGGCATTTGCTCCGGCATAGTACGCAGAGTATTTGAAAAATTGCGCTGAATCGTTCAATGCCGCGACAAGAAAATCACTGGCACGGCGTTCCTTGTCGTAAGCCGAAAAATAGACCGAGCCTTGTATTTCAGATTTTTTCAGTGTGTCAAGAAAAGACGAAGCCGTCAAAGTCATGTCGTGCCGAATAGAACGCTCATCGGTATTCAAATATCGAACAGTGGCTGTCAGTGCGTCATATAGGTTTGTCGTATTTTCTTTATCAACTCCGCCGTTTGTTCCGACGGCATGATTAGTAAAATTTTCGACAAGCGAAATGCTCGCTAATTCCGACGGATTCCACCTCAGCAAAGCTCGCACATTCCACGACTCGAGCCAATTGTTCGAATACTCCCCGTCAGCGACAATCGAACGGAATCCGAATGTAAAATTCAGATTTCGCGCAATATTTTGGCTCAAAATGCCGTCAGAGCCTAGAAATCCGCTGCCGCCCTCGGCAAACCAAAAGCGCGTGTATGGCGTTTTCGAGTTATAACGTATTTCCTGAAAATTAAGAGCAGCTCCACCGCTTGCGCCGGCGATTATCGCAGCATCGCTTCCCGTCAGGATTTCAATTTTCTCGAAAAACTCAGGCGATTGCTCATTCAAATTATAACTACCGAACTCGGCATCGAACAAGGGGCGACCGTTGAAAAGCGCGCTGTTGGCTGAAGGCAAGCTGCCGAATACCGAAAAGGCGTTGTTTTGCCCGTATGAACCGAGCGAAAAAGGATAAAACGGCAGCCTGTCTTGTAAAATATCCGATAAAGTAGAATAGTTCTGAAAAACGATGTCTTTTTTACTAATCGTCATAAAATCGTTGCCGAGCGCCCCGTGAGCTTCCGAAGGTGCGAAAAGCGGCAAATTGGCTGCTGTTGTATCTTTTATTTCCAAAGAAGTTGAATCGTTTTCAACTTTAAGGCTATCCGACGAATACGAAAACACGCTGCCATACTCAACAAACAGAAAAAGCGCAATGATAAGTATAGATTTCACTGCGCCTGTTCTATTTTTCGAGCTATTCAACATTTAATTATTTATTTTTTAATTAATAATCAAAAAGCTACAACAACGACGGTTGGAAGCCTTCGTCGGTGATTTCATCGCCATTATCATTCGGCATATCGGCCTTTTCAACCGTTCCCGAAACTTCATCGACATTTTCAATAGTATCCTCAGTCTCATCAATGCCTTCGGGTAAATCGTCCGAATCGTCGCGCGCCACGAGCGTAATATCGGCAATGCGGTCGCCCTCTTCAAGACGAATGAGCTTGACGCCTTGTGTGTTGCGTCCAATTGTGCGAATATCCTTGACAGGCTGGCGAATCAGTATGCCGTTTTGGGTCATCACGATTAAATCTTCTGAATCGGTAACAGATAGCATTCCGATAACTTTACCAGTCTTTTCGGTAATATTCATCGAAATAACGCCTTTGGCGCCTCTTTTGGTTAAGCGGAATTCCTCGTAACGAGTGCGTTTACCGTAGCCGTTGTCGCCGACGACAAGCACTTGCGAATCCGAGCGCTTGATTACGATTAGCGAAACGACGCGGTCGCCCTCTTCAAGTAAAATACCTCGAACGCCTGCTGCAGTGCGTCCCATCGGACGGGCGTCGCTTTCGCGGAAGCGGCAAGCGATGCCGTTTTGAGTGCCGAGGATAACGTCGCAAGTGCCATCGGTTATGCGAGCGGCAATCAGGCGGTCGTCCTCGTTCAAATTGATTGCGATTATGCCGGTTGAGCGGACATTAGCAAAATTCGATAGCTCGGTTTTCTTGATTGTACCGTTTCGAGTAGCCATCAATACATAGTTATCGTCGATGAACTCTTTGACGACGAGGTAAGCTGTTACCTTTTCATCGCTTCCAAGCTGAATAATGTTAGCCATCGAGCGCCCCTTCGCATTGCGACTGCCTTCGGGCAAGTCCCATACTTTGACACGGAAACAACGTCCAAGGTCGGTAAAGAACAGCAAATAATGATGAGTAGCGGCTTTGAAGACATGCTCGACGAAATCATCTTCGTACGAACCGGCGCCGATTATACCGCGTCCGCCTTTGTTTTGGCGACGGAAATTCTGAACCAGCGTGCGTTTGATGAAGCCCTTATGCGAAATCGTAACGATTACGTCTTCGTTGGCAATCATGTCCTCGAGCTTAAAATCGCGTGAATCGAAGACTACTTCCGTACGGCGCGCATCACCGTATTTTGCGGCAAGTTCTTTCAATTCATCTGAAATAATCTGGTATTGCAGTTCCTTGCTTGCCAAAATCGAGCGCAAACGCTCAATAGTCTTGAGCAGCTCCGTATATTCCTGCAAAATTTTGTCGCGTTCAAGTCCGGTAAGGCGATGCAAACGCAAATCGAGTATTGCCTTGGCTTGAATTTCAGATAGCTCGAAACGCTCTTGCAGTCTAACGGAAGCGACTTTCGGGTCAGGTGATTCTTTAATTATTTTAATCACTTCATCAATATTTTTCAGAGCAATCAGGAAACCTTCCAAGATGTGCGCGCGCTTCTCTGCAGCATCGAGCTCGAATTTAGTGCGGCGCACAATCACGGTATTTCTATGCGCGATGAAATGCGACATCATCTCCTTTAGATTCAACACCTTAGGCTCGCCATTAACTAGCGCAAGCATAATCGCTCCGAATGTGATTTGCATCTGAGTGTGCTTGAAAAGATTGTTCAGCACAACTTCCGGATTTGCTTCGCGTTTTATGTCGATGACGACGCGAATGCCGTCGCGGTCAGATTCGTCGCGAATATCCGAAATTTCTTCGATTACTTTCGTTTTAACCAACTCGGCGATTTTTTCAATCAAGTTGGCTTTGTTGACCTGATATGGCAGTTCGCTGACGATTATGGAGCTTTTGCCGCTCTTGTGTTCTTCGGTCGAAACCCGCGCCCGTACTGTGATTTTTCCCCGTCCAGTTTCGTAGCACTCGCGGACGCCTTCGTAGCCGTAGATTATGCCGCCGGTCGGAAAATCGGGTGCCGGTATGTATTTTATCAATTCATGGATTTCAATATCCGGATTTTTTATCAAAGCGTTGAGTCCGCTGACGACTTCGCCTAAGTTATGCGGCGGAATGTTTGTCGCCATTCCGACCGCGATACCGCTGGCGCCGTTGACGAGCAAAGCAGGAAGCACTGTCGGCAAAACCGTCGGCTCGTCTAATGTTTCGTCGAAATTCTTGCGAAAATCGACGGTATCTTTATCTATATCGCGAAGCATGTCGGTGGCAATCCAAGCCAAACGCGACTCGGTGTATCTCATTGCCGCAGGTGGGTCGCCGTCAATCGAGCCGAAGTTACCTTGACCGTCCACCAACGGATAGCGCATCGACCAATCCTGAGCAAGCCTGACCATTGCGTCATAAACCGCCGTATCGCCGTGTGGATGGTACTTACCGAGAACGTCGCCAACAAGGCGTGCCGATTTCTTGTAAGCCTTGTTCGGCATCATGCCAAGTTCGTTCATTCCATAGAGTATTCGCCGATGTACCGGCTTCAAGCCGTCACGTACATCCGGCAAAGCCCGGGAAACGATAACCGACATCGAATAATCAAGATACGAACTTCTTACTTCGTCTTCCAGATTTGTTTGTATTACCTGCTCTTTTAATAATGCCATTTCAATCTTACTAATTATGTTTCTTGATTAAGAATTACTGAATTTGTTTCTATGCAAATACAGCAAAGAACCAAACTACAAAATTACGAAAAAAACATGTGAAATCGGAGAGAAATCGGAAATGAAAAGTGAATATTAATATACTCTAAAATTTAAATCCCAAAAGCTCAATTGTGATTATCAAATGGCGAAAATATGAACCACAACACTTTTCCCCTACGCTTAAACTTACTCCAACTTGTTGAGAATTGGCAGGTATGATTCTTATATATCAGGCATTCACATCAATTAAGGTTGGTATAATTAGTATTTTGATAAAAAAAAGCCCTCATTCTCAGAGGGCTTTTCTAAATAAGGTTTAGTATCGACCGAAATCGTCTTCATCAAGTTTGATGATGTCTTCGGCTTTAGCTCTAGGGGCTTTTTTATAATCCGGCAGGGCTTTGCCTGAGCCGCGGGAAGCCGACATCATCATCGGTGAATCGAAATCATCATCATGACTTCTTTGGTAGCCTCTTTCGCTAGATTTGAGTTTGAAGCGAGCAACCATTTGACGAAGGTCATTGGCTTGAGAAGAGAGTTCCTCGGCTGCGGAGGCGCTTTCTTCGGCGCTGGCGGTATTAGTTTGAGTAACACGGTCAATTTGCTGCAAACCTTCATTGATTTGTGCAATGCCTTGCGCCTGTTCATTCGAAGAAGTAGCAATTTCAGCAACGATATCGGCAGCTTTGATAGAGCCATTGCGAATTCCTTCGAGCGCTTCACTTGTTTTAGTTGCAAGTAGCGAGCCTTTTTCGACAGTTTTAATACTGTTTTCAATCATTTCCGAAGTTTCTTTTGCCGCGGTAGCGCTTCTGGCAGCAAGGTTTCGGACTTCTTCGGCAACGACGGCAAATCCCTTACCATGTCGGCCTGCACGCGCAGCTTCCACAGCGGCGTTCAATGCCAGTAGATTGGTTTGGAAAGCAATTTCATCGATTACCTTAATGATTTTCGAAATATTCTTGCTCGATTCGGTTATTTCGGTCATTGCTTGGTTCAGTTGCTGCATTTCGTTATTTCCACGTTCGGCAGCATCACGTGCATCGACTGTCAGGATATTAGCCTGATTAGCATTTTCGGCATTCAGTTTGGTTTGCGAGCCTATTTGAGTCATTGAGCTTGTGATTTCTTCGAGCGAGGCAGCTTGTTCGGTAGCACCTTGTGACAATGCCGTAGAAGCATCAGATACTTGAACGGCGCCGCGATTGACTTCTTCTACAGTATTGCGGACTTGAGACAAGACCTCGTTAGTATTCTCAAGAGATTCGTTTACAGCGTTCTTTAAAGTAAGGGCATCACCCTTGTAATCGCCTTTCATGCGAGTAGTTAAATCGCCTTCAGCCATTGCCTGCATAACGTTTATTGTTTCTTTAATTGGATAGAGGAAGGCATCGAGCGACTTATTCAAGCCGCTAACGATTTCCGAAAATGCGCCTTTCAACTTGCCGGCATCGCCACGAACTTCGAATTGACCTTCGAGCGCAGCATTTATTATGATATTTACTTCAGCAAGAATACTGTGAAGCGATGATTTTAATATATCAAGATTTTCATTTGCGACTGCTTGTTTTCCGGGCAATTTTTCCAATTCATGGGACAAATCACCATTTGCGTATGCGCCAAGGACTTTGAAAATTTTATTAAGAATGTTTACGTAAAGTTTGACGCTATCGTTTATTCCAGCAGCCATCTGCTTGTAAACGCCATCGAATGAACCTTCGCTGATAAAAGCGTCCATGTCTCCCACTTTTTGAGCATTATACATGCTGGTAGTCTCGGAAATAAGCAGGAATAAGTTCTCAACGAGAATATGTACGGATTTGACAAGGATGTCTTTATCAGAACGTTGATTAATCTCGATTTCAAGATTTCCTTTGGCAATTTGGACAATTGCATCGGTAACGTTTTGGGTTGACTCGATGAGAAGATTGATGTTGTTTTTGATTTCGTTGAAATCGCCTTTGTATTCTTCGGTTATTAGCGATGGCATGTCGCCTTTGGATATACGGTCTATATACTCAGCAGACATATTCAATGGCTGGATAAGAGAGTCAATCACATCATTGATTTCCATTACTAATGCTTTCCAATCGCCTTGGAACAAATCGGCATTACCTCGGTCGTCAAGCTTTCCGTTTTTAATATTGACTACAACTCGGCTAATGCCTTTTAGAATAATAGTAACATTATTGATTAATTGATTCAGGTTATTCTTGATTTCGTTGAAATCACCTTTGTATTCTTCGGTTATAATTGGCGGCATATCGCCTTTGGATATGCGGTCAACATATTCGGCGGTTACATTGAGCGGACTTATAATCGCATCGAGAGATTCGTTGAAACCGCGTATAATTTTGCGGTAAACGCCTTGCAAATGAGCATCGCTGGCTCGAACGTCGAGTTTGCCTTCTTTAGCAGCGCTGATAACGACGCCTGTTTCATCGACAAGGTTAGTGAATGTGTCGATAAGATTATTCAGATTATTCTTGATTTCGTTGAAATCGCCTTTATATTCTTCGGTAATTTTCGAAGGTATATCACCTTTGGATATACGGTCGACATATTCGGCAGTAACGTTGAGCGGCTTGACAATAGCGTCTATGGTACCGTTAACACCATCGATAAGCGCGGCGAATTCGCCTCCAAATTTAGAAGAATCAGCTCTGCGATCAAGTTTTCCGGCTATAGCGGCTTGTGAAAGTTCATTGACTTCGGCAACTAGCTCTTTAACGGTATCAGCCATTTTTTGCATTGCTGTCATTAAGACGCCGGTTTCGTCTTGCTTGCCGGTCGATAGTTTTACTTCAACATTGCCTGAGGATACTTTGTCAGCAGCACCGATTGATTGTTCAAGGGGTTTGGTAATACTACGTGTAACGACAAATGCAGTTATTGCTGAAACGACTATTGCAATAATAGCTAATATTAGAGTCCAAAGATTAGCTATAGCAACAGAATCAATTACTTCTGCATTTCCTTTATTGACAAGATTATCTTGGAATTCTATCAAAGAGTGTATGCTATTAATGTATTTAACTCTGCTTGGCTCAAGCTCATTTTGGAGCAAGAATCTCAGTGTATCTATGCTTGAATTAAGATTTTTCATTATTAATTCTTGCTTGGCAACATAGTTATTCCGGTTGTCAATCAAATCTTTGAGTTTGGCTTTTCCTTCAGTTGATTTAATAGTCCCCTCGAGTGTTTTAATCCTATCGGAAATACCATTACGATTTTTTTCAATTCTTTTTTGTAGTTCTCCTTGATTGCTCTTATCTAACAATATTAGCCCGGTAATCGCTTGCATATTATCGTTTGCAAGGTCAATGATTTCATTAGCTTGCTTTGATTTAAGAATTCTTTCGTTTAATTCAACTACATTTGTTTTAATAGAGCTAAGCTCAAGCAAAACAATTACGCTAAGGACAATCAAGAGGATTACAGTTAAAGCAAAACCCAAGGACAGTCTCATGCCTATTTTCATAAGTTACTCCGCTTTTATTTAAAAAATTTACTTTCTCGTTTATTAACTACTCTTATAGGTGGCGGCAGCCACTTATTCAAGCGTATAAATTTAAATTAAAGAAACAAGTATATTAATAGA
>CAYLSY010000022.1:0-13933 GCA_964386275.1 uncultured Hyphomicrobiales bacterium | reverse complement strand
AAATATTCTATTGAGAAAGTCCATTTATTGATACCAAAAACATTTAAATACAAATATTATACACTAAAAATAAATTACGTCTAATAATTAATTATAGCAATAGATTAAGTAAATTTTTTTTTATAACTATGAAATACTTTTTTAATAAAAATATACGGTTGCGTAAGTAAATAATTGAAATATAGATGATTAATGTTTTATTTAATTGCGCAACATACGATTACATTCTCATTAATAAATTTGTTGAGAAACTCATATTTAACTAATTTTCCATATAGCACATCAAATGAAAGGTTCAATATGTTACAAAAAAACATCAAAAAATTCTGTCTGGTTATCCTTACTTTACTTTCATCCTGTGCATGTTTGTTCGCCGAAGGGAAACCTGCCACAGAACTGGCAGTAAAAGTGAAAACCGAAGGACTAACCGGACTAAACCTGTTTCTTGCCAATGCATATAACGACAACAGGCTATTGTTTGCAATCGTCTCGACCGGTTCTATGATTGTCTTAGGCATAATCATCACCTTTATAGTAAGTTTAATTCTTAAACCATCGGGTCACACCACAAAACATGAATAGGAGTAATAATGGAAATTTTTAATATCTACCTGCCAATAGCACAGATTGAATTTAATATTCTGCTGTTGTTTGTCCTTGGTTTTTGTGTTGGGGTTCTCGGAGGTTTCTTCGGTGTTGGTGGTGGTTGGATTGTAACCCCGGCGTTGAACATGTTCGGTTTTCCAATGGATTATGCTATTGGAACGGACATCACCTATATTTTTGGTAACTCAATCGTTGCTACGAAAATCCACAGCGGAATGGGGAATATAGATTGGAAGCTCGGTATTTACTCAATAGTCTGTTCGGTTATTGGCGTCGAGTTAGGCGCTCAGCTTATTGTATATTTGAAAACGACGCTCGGTTCCGAAAGTCTGGATGCGCTTGTAAGGTGGGTTTATATCGGTATGTTGGTTTTGCTCGGAATAATGATGCTTTATGATTATTTCGTAATTCGCAAACGATTGACCGAAGAAGAAGTCAAAACAGACGACCCCAAGAAAACACATTTATCGAAAGTCAAGAAGGTTAAAGCGGCATCATTGCCAATTCGATTGCAAAATATCAAGATTTGGCCTATGGTCGGCTTTAAGAATTCTGGTATAAAGAAAATATCGTTTTGGATTGTATTCGTAATTTTCTTTATCGCAGGCATGTTGCAAGGTTTTCTTGGTGTCGGCGGAGGTTTCATTAAGATGCCAGCCATGATATATTTGCTTGGCGTTCCTACCGTTATTGCAGTCGGCACGGATTTGTTCAATGTGCTGATAACTTCTGTATATGGCGGTTTTTCATTCGCGATAAAGGGGAGAGTTGAACTGATTGCAGCAGTAATCATGTTCTTTGGAGGCTCATTTGGAGCGGTTTTCGGAGCTACTGCCACAAAATATGTTGTCGGATACGGAATCCGTCTTTTGTTTGCATTGATGATTATCATTGCCGGCGGGTCTGTATTCATTAAACAAATGGAAGCGCCTCTGAATATGCCTATTCTGAACGACATATCAGGCATTGTCGTTATTGTTGCTGCTGTTTTAATGACAATAATCGTCTTAATTAGAATGTTCAGCAGCTATTATAAATCGAAAAAGGCTTTATTATCATACGACCCTGACAGAGCAAACCATTAATCTATAAACAACTATTGCCCGAGGGTCGATGCTTTAAGTAATCGACCCTTTGTTTTTTACCATGAGAAAACTGCTCGAAATACTACGAATTATATTCGCATCGAAAAAGAAGCATTTGCTTGGTTTCAAGGAACGCTTCCATCATTTTCAGAGTTTGCTGAAAGCAAATGACGAAGCCCATCATTTGATGAGCCAAATGGCTGAATTGATTACATCCGGCACGCCATTTTCCAAACCGTATATTAGGAATATTTATAATGAGCTAATTAATGCTGCAAATGATATTATTGAACGCTTGATGGCGCTCAGCAACGGAAATTACGGTGAATTGAGAAAAAAATTGAATAGTATTACTTCTAATATCTCGATAATTCAAGCGCCGCGCTTTTTTTGCCCCGATGGATGGAATTGCCAAGATTATAATTGCCATGAATGTCCCAATGCCAGTAAAAAATTGTTCGAAGAAATTCCATATTATATTGATATTGATGAAATTAGCGAGAATGACACTTATTATGTCGGTTCAAAAATGAGCCGTCTGGGGGTTATTCGCAACCAACTCCAGATTCCTGTGCCAAATGGTTTCAGTTTGACAATCAGGCTATTCGAGGAAATGATGTCGGTTTATGGATTAAGAAAGAAATTTGATGAACTATTCAAGTATATTGATTACAGCGAAATTACTGAAGTGCAGCGTGTCTGCCGCGAGGCTCAGGAATTGCTAATTGCTTCTCCATTACCCGACGAATTACAAATTGCTATTCAAAGCGCATATCAGAAATCCTTCCCCGAAGCCAACCCGAAAGTATCCGTTCGTTCTAGCGCAATCGGCGAGGATGGCAATAATCATTCGTTTGCTGGTTTACATTATACGGCGCTGAACATCTCTTATCCTTCGCTTCTCGATGCGTGTATGGAAGTGCTAATCTCAAAATATACGCCTCAATCAGTTGTTTACCGCTATATGACTGGGTTGCGCGACGAAGACATGCCCATGAGCATTGCCGTAATTAGCATGGTGAAGTCAACCATTAGCGGCGTAATCTATACAGCCAATCATGTAAATAAAAAGGATGAAATTATTATTCAAGTGGTTAAAGGACTCGGCACAACCTTAGTTTCCGGGAAAATTAAGCCACAGGAGTATGTTCTCGACAAAAGCGGTAAGATTATTTCATTTAATCCGGGCAATTTAATATTTGAAGAATGCGCACTCGAATTCGAAGGCACAAAGATTAACAAGTTCGAATCTCCTGTTAAAGAGCCGCTTTTAAACGACATTCAACTCGGACGCCTTGTTGATTATGCACTTAAGATTGAAAATCATTTTTCCGTGCCTCAAGATATAGAATGGGCAATAGACCCCAACGGACAAATATATATTTTGCAGGCAAGACCATTAAAAACATGTGAAGAAAAGCATATCAGCCAAAACATCAATCAAATAATTGAAGAAGCGGACAAAACCCATACGCCGATTATCGAAATAGGAGATAATGCTAGTCCGGGCATCGCTGCCGGAAAAGCCTTCATTATCAGAAATCTAAGGGACCTTAAGAATGTTGATAAAGGAAGCATTATTGTTGCCAGCAAGAACCTGCCTGAGTTTGCAGGTATTATCCATAAAGTGAAAGGCTTTATAACCAATTTCGGTAGCACCACAGGGCATTTGTCCATTATAGCACGTGAATTCGGCGTTCCGGTTTTAACTAATTGTATCAATGCTACTGATTTAATCAAAGATGGCGATGAAATTACTCTATTTTCTGATTACGCAAGAGTATATCCGGGGAAAATTACAGAAATTCTCGATTTACATACTGATAAATTAATCGAGGAAAACGAGTTCATCAAGTCTCCATTATTCAGAATATGGCATAGGATTTCTAAATTTATTTTTAAATTAAATCTAACGAATCCGAATTCTCCGCGTTTCAAACCTGAATATTGCGAAACAGTCCATGACATTATCCGCTTTGCGCATGAATACTCTATGCGCGAAATGTTTGCATTTTATGAGAATGCCCGTTTCGAAAGCGGTAGAACCTACAAGTTGAAATTCGATGTGCCACTCGATATAAGCGTTATTAACATAGAAAATGGTTTGCGTGAAAATGTCGACAAAGAAGTAATTACTCTCAATGATATTGTATCTGAGCCTTTTTTGCATCTTATTAAGGGAATGACCACCAAAGGAGTGGAATGGAGCGGTCCGCTGTCGGTCGATATTAAAGGCTTTATGAATATATTAATAACGAATATTAACGACCCGAACAAGGCTGAACGCAGCATCGGCAGTCGCAGTTATGCGTTAATTTCTAATAACTACCTTAATTTCTTTTCGAGGTTGGGCTACCATTTTTCGCGCCTCGATGCCTTTGCCGGCGAAGAGCAGAACAGCAATTTCATTAATTTTCATTTTCGTGGCGGCGCCGCCGATTCCGTCCGAAAAGCGCGTCGGGCGCGTGCAATTGCAATAATACTGGAAAAACTGAAATTTTCAGTTATCAACAGCGGAGATTCGGTCGTTGCAAATATTCGCAAGATTCCGAAAGACGAAACGCTCGGACTGCTGGTCGAACTCGGTCGACTAATGGGCGCTGTCCGCAATACCGATGTAACGATGGTAACCGATAAACATGTCGACATTTTTGTTCAAGCATTTCTCGACGGCGACCCCGCTCCAGTTCGCCGATTCTATAACCTCGGCTAAACAGAAGAAAATTAAATATTGCCGTATTCGGTTTTTTTTTGTTTGTTTGTATTTTTATCATTCAATAAAACTTGCAACATGCTCAGCATTTTCAAACGCAACAAGAAAAGCAAGCCGACATTCAAAGAGAAATTCGAATATTTCCAATCCTTGTTGCACGCAAACGATTCTGCACACAGGGCATTGAGCGAACTGGTTGAAATTATAGCCGAAGGTAAACCTTTTTCCCGTGGCGCCGTCCATAGCCGTTTCGATGCCTTGATGTCGAGCATTAGAACAATAATCGATAATTTTAACTTGTTTACGGACAACAAATTTGCAGTCATTAGCCAAATTTTCCATAAATTATCTAATGATTATTTCAATATGCTGAATTCGCGCTTTATTTGCGCAAAAAATTGGGATTGCAACGATAACGAGTGCTTTAACTGCATTTCTGCCGAAAGAATCGAATGCGATGTGCCGCATTCGATACCAATTGATGATATTGACGCCGATATGGAGCAGTATCTGGGTAGTAAAATGGCGCGCTTGGGAGCTATTCGAAAGCATTTGGGCTTGAATGTGCCTAATGGATTTTCGCTTACAACTCGTTTTTTTGATGAATTGATGCAATATAGTGGACTTAGGCAGCAGAAAAACAGGATATTTTATGATGTTGATTTCGAAGATATTGAGCAGGTGCAAAAAGCCAGCCAAGAAACTCAAGAGTTATTCATTCAGTTGGATTTTCCAGAAATATTTCGACAGATAGCAAACCAAGCCTACCGAGCCACATTCGGCGATAATAAAGTAATGATAGCCGTGCGTTCCAGCGCCGTCGGCGAAGACGTGTCGGGCGCTTCTTTTGCCGGTTTGCATACTTCGCTTTTAAACCAAAGCCCTGAAAACTTATTCGAGGCGTGTTTGGAAGCGCTGTTGTCGAAGTATTCACCGCAATCGCTTGTATATCGCTTCGTTTCCGGTTTGAGGGATGAAGATATGCCAATGAGTGTCGGCGTAATCGAAATGATTGATGCCGTTTCGGCGGGTGTGTTGTTTACCAAAGACCCATTGCATAATCTTGACAGAATTATCATTCAAGCAAGTTATGGCTTGGGCGAATCGGTCGTAAGCGGTTCTGTTCAACCTCAAGAGTATATCTTGGACAAGTCCCCATTAAGAAATCTAATTGCCTTCAAACCCGGTAAGCAGCACACAAAACGTGTATCTTCATCGAGAACCGGTTCGGAGAATCGACCTTTGAGCGAAAAAGAACTTTCCGAGCCATGTTTAAACGATGAACAACTAAAATTACTTTCCGAATATGCGCTGAAAATCGAAAATTTCTTCAATGAACCCCAAGATATAGAATGGGCAATAGATCCAAGTGGCACAATATATATTTTACAAGCCCGGCCTTTAGAAATAAAAGTATCATCGAAACGCAAAGAAGCTCAGCAAATCAACGCCGATACGCTTAAAAATAATAATCATGTTCTAATTGATTCTGGTGATTGCGCCTCGCGAGGTATTGCCATCGGCAAAGCAGTGATAGTGAAAAACCTTCGTGATTTAAAAAACGCTGGTCGTGGCGATATAATTGTCGCTCGGAAAAACATGCCCGAATTGGCTTCGGTGCTGCATAAGGTTGCCGGGGTTATCACTGAAACAGGCAGTTCGACAGGACATTTATCAATTATTGCCCGCGAGCTTGGAACACCATTATTGACAAACGCAGAAAACGCTATCTCGATTATCAACACTGGCGACTTAATTACATTATACTCAGATATTAAGACCGTTTTCAAAGGCGAAGTCGAAGAACTTAAGGATTTTATTTATTCCGGGGCTCATTCTCTGGACAAATACCGGAAAAGTCCGATGTTCAAGCTATGGCATAAAATAGTAAAGATGATAGTCAAACTCAATCTTGTTGATTTCAATTCGCCGGATTTTCGGGCATCGAATTGCAAAACAATACATGATATTATTCGCTTTACGCACGAAATTTCCATTCGCGAAATGTTCTCTTTCCAAAATTTTACAAAGCTCGATGGCGCTTATCTTTACAGGCTGAATTTCGATGTGCCGATAGACGTCCGAGTAATCGACATCGGCAACGGAATTAAACCGGAAAGCAAGGACCAAGCTTCAATTACACCAGCAGATATTACTTCAATGCCGTTTTCATTTCTACTGGACGGGATGATGACTCCGGGCTTGAAGTGGTCGGGGCAAATTGCGCTCGACACCAAGGGCTTTACTCATCTTGTTCTCAACAATATCGTTGATGTTTACCGCTCGGAAAGCGAACTTGGCGGCTCGAGTTTCGCAATTATTTCAGATAAATATATGAACTTCTTTTCCAGATTCGGATACCATCTTTCTCGCATTACGGCTTATGCTTCGGATGAGTTGAATATGAACTTTATTATGTTCGTTTTCCGTGGCGGAGCTGCAGAACCGCTCAGGCAGGCTCGGCGAATTCATGCGGTCAGGCTGATTTTGGAACATTTCAATTTTACCGTTCAGATGGAAGCCGACAGCCTGACTGGCAATCTGAAAAAAATTTCCTCTGATAAAGTCCTGTCGATACTAAAAGAACTCGGAAGAATGACCGGAGCTGTTAGAAACGTCGATGTATCGATGGTTTCGGACCGACATATCGATGTCTTTGTGCAGGGCTTCTTGGAAGGTGATATCAATCCTGCAGAAAGATTTACCAATGCAAAATACTTTAATTAAACAATTTTTGTTCCAAATTCGACAATATTGTCGAATATAGTATTGCAAAATTTCCTTTTTCTTTGTTTTTTGTCAAATTCGGCTTGTTTCATTTTTGGCATAATGCTTGTAAGTTTAAAATGAAAGCGCGCTATTTTTGTTAAATAAAATATAAGGGAAAAAACATATGAAAAATAAAAGTATTTTGGCAGTAGCAGCATTGCTCTTTGTATTTACCGTAACAAGCATAACAATTTCGGCTCAACCGCAACGCAACGGCAAAGGTAAGCAGCAATCGACAAGAGTAAATTACGTCGATAAAAACAACGACGGAGTTTGCGATAATCGCGCAGCAAACGCCAATCAGCAAACAAATGCCCGCAGGGCAAATTACGTTGATAAAAATAACGATGGCGTTTGCGATAACCAAGGTAACTCAAAAAAATACCGTCAATCCAAGAACGGAAATTGTAATCGCACAGGCAATTACTGCCGTAGGGCATATAATTCAAAGAAGTAGGCGGTTGCGGCTTTTTTAGCGTAACCAATTGTGAATTTAAAGAAATTGGTGTATAATTATAATTATCAAATTTTCCTATATAACTGCAATAGCATTATAGGGGATGGGGGTTGAGGCAGGCTTTTTTTAGCATGCCTCAACAAATATTAACAAGAATTACATCACAATCACGAGAATTACATCACAATTAATAGATATACTTTGAATAAATTCAAAATAATCATTATCGACGACGAAGAAGCCCAACGAGACTCTATCAAAGGCTTTTTAAACAAAAAAGGCTTCGAAGCAACAGCTTTTTCTTCTTGCGACGAAGGCATGGAATATCTTAAGCATAATCTTGTGGATTTAGTCGTAACGGATTTCAAAATGCCGGAAAAAACCGGCGCCGACGTGCTGAACGAAACGCATCAATTAAATCCGCTTATACCAGTAGTTGTAATGACTGCTTATGGCAGTATCGATGTTGCGGTCAATTTAATGAAAAGCGGGGCATTCGATTACATCCAAAAGCCGATAGAACTCGAAGAATTGCTCCAAATCATCGAAAGGGCAAAGGAGCGTTCTTTTTTAATGAGCGAAAACCGCCTTCTGAAAAAGGAATTAGAAGAAAAATATTCCTTTTCGTCGATTATCGCCTCGAGCAGCGAGATGGAAAATGTAATCAATACGGCAGGCCGGGTGGCAAAATCAAAAGCTTCGATACTAATTCGCGGAGAAAGCGGCACCGGCAAGGAACTTATAGCAAAGGCAATACATTTTGCCAGCGAGCGCAGCGATAAACCCTTTGTTGTTGTCAATTGTGCCGCAATGCCCGAAACGCTTTTCGAAAGCGAGCTTTTTGGTCATGAGAAAGGCGCTTTCACCGGCGCCGACCGGCAACGCATAGGCAAGTTCGAACAAGCCAACGGCGGCACTTTGTTCATCGACGAGGTCGGCGATATTCCGCTTGCTGTGCAAGTAAAACTCCTTCGTGCGGTGCAGTTCGGCGAAATTCAACGGCTCGGCGGTAACAAAACCTTTACTGTTGATGTTAGGATTATTACGGCAACAAACCGGAATTTGGAAGAGCTTATCAAAGAAAGCAGGTTCCGCGAAGATTTGTTCTATCGATTCAACGTCGTTGCAATACAGCTGCCGCCTTTACGCAACAGGCGTACCGAAATTCCAATGCTTGTGAACCATTTTATTGAAAAATATAGCAATATCAACAACAAAGCCATAAGCTCGATTTCAAAAGAAGCGCTCGACGCCTTGATGCGCTATGACTATCCGGGAAACGTAAGGGAGTTGGAAAACATTGTTCAAAGAGCCGTTGTTCTCACTCGCGGCGATGTGATTACGACTGCTGATTTGCCGCCAATTGTGCGCCAGCCAATTTTTTCCGAATCAAGCATTGAAGATGAATGCGGCGATATTGAAATCGGCGATTTAAACCAGAAAGTTGAAGCTCTTGAGTCAATGATGCTCAAAAAAGCCTTGGCACACACAAACGGAAATCAGTCTAAAGCTGCGGCATTACTTAATATAACCGAACGTACACTTAGGTATAAAATAATGAAATATGGTATTAAGTGATTCGACAAAAATGTATTAGTTAGCGAAATCTTGCTTGTTTAATCGACGAAAATGTCGTAATTTTATGGAGCTAATTAACTGATTTTGCTTTATTTGTGCAAAAATATGGGTTTTTCGAACTGGCACAATACTTGTTTACTCAATTATAATTAATGGTTTTTCCTGAAAGTAAAGAAATGAAAACCTCAATGCTGAAAATATTACTAATAGCCTTGAGTATGACTCTCGCCTTGACTCTTGCTCTTCCTGCCCAAACCCAACAGGAAACCCGGCAGGAAACAAAACAGGAAGAGAATAAAAACGAGCAGCCAAGTGATACAAAAGCGCAAAAAGAAAAGCCCAAAGATGCCCCTAAAGCCACCAGCGCAAAGAAAACCGAAGGCGAAAAATTGAGAGGATTCATCGACCGTAACCACGACGGTATTGACGACCGACGTCAACAGCGAAAAGGTCAGCCTCCACCGCCTCCGGGCCGCGGCAAAGAGCAGCAACAGCAGGAAAGACAAGGCGACAAGTTTATCGATAACGACGGCGACGGAATCAACGATAAAAGATGCAATGGTATGGGGCTTGGCAACAGAAAGCATAACGCTGGCAGGCAAAAACGCGGCAACGGCAAAAAATAAAGCGTGATTAATTCGAATTACTTTGAATAATATTGCTCAATTCAAATTAGGGCTTAAATTTACTAAAGCTATTATTGCATGCGCTTTAGTTTTTTTCGTTTGTAATCTGGCGGTTTATTCTCAATTTGCTGCCGAGGTCGTTCTTGATAATTCCTATGACGATAATGTCTTCCGTTCCCAAAGCGCTAATGGTTCTTTAATCAATAATACAACACTTAAACTGCTCTATTCATTTCCAGATACCTACTTTAGCATTCAATACACTGGCAGCGCCACACTTTTTTCGGGATTTTCTTCGAAAAACTATACAAAGCATTCGATCAACACGCTTTATGAAATTCCGTTAAGTATCGACATTGACGATTCTGTTACTATTGACTACATCTCAATCCAAGCGGCGTTGACCGGCAGGCTTGATAACGAAGAAAATAAACAATATAGATTTGTCCAAACAAATGCTTTCATTGCTTACACTTACAACTTTTCAGATATAACCGAAGCGTCATTCGGTTATATTCCCAAATGGCGGCACTATACTGATTTTCAAGACATGTCTTACTTAGAACATGGCTTAAGCGCTACTTTCGGAACATCATTTCCTACGAAAACCGCATTGGGAATTAATATGAACTTTGGTTATAAGATTTATGAATCTTCAAGTTCTGTTAAGGATACGGTTTCGGTTCCCCCTCCACCACCAATGTATCATAATAATAGCCCCAGAATCGAAAGCGAGCCATTGCCACCCAATAAACGAAAATATAATCAAGCTGGAATTGAAAAATGGTTTCAAATTCTGAATCAGAATCAAACTTCAACTCCTGTAATATTGTTTGACAGTCCATCTTCGTGTGTATTGGAATTGTCTTTGGATGCCAGTCAATCTATGGACGAAAACACCGGCATAAGCGCAAGTTATTCAAAAAAATGGATATTAGACGAATACGGCAGGGCATATATCGGCGGTTCGGTCGATTACTATTCCGAAGAAGAGCTATTCGACGACCCGTATAGTTTTTCCAGCAATGATTTCTCATTTAAATTCAATCATATTTTTACTAACGATTATCATTTCGAAGCCGGAGCGTTTTATTCATCGAAGGATTATGTTTATCCTGCCAATCTTTTAGCGACAGATACTCAAAATAGAAAAGACGATATATATGGCTTATGGCTATCTCTCGATAAAACATTTGATTTTACCGATTTCTTCTTAAGCTATCTTGCTGCATCTATGAATTTCGGCTATGTTAATAATTCATCCAACTCCAAATACTTCGGCTATTCAAGCTCAATTTTTACATTATCGCTCGGCGTAGGGTTTTAACGATACTATGACAATATTTTCCGCAAACAATCTCTCTAAAAGGTATGAACGTGAAATGCTTTTCGACGGGGTATCCTTCGGCATGGAACAAGGTGAACGGCTCGGATTAATCGGCGCCAATGGCATTGGCAAAACTACGCTTTTAAACATAATTGCCGGCAGGGAAATGCCCGATAACGGCAATGTTGTTTTCAACAATGAAGTGCGATTCGAATTTTTGACCCAAATACCTCAGTTCGAGTCCGAAGAACTAGTCCTCGATGCCGTGATGAGTGCAAAACCACAGCTGTTCAGCCAACTTGAGCAACATAAACAGCTCTGCCACAAATTAAACGAGCGCTTCGACCCTGTCGTTTCAAAACAGCTTGAGCGATTAACCGATAGTATCGAAGCCGTTGATGGATGGACATTAGAAAACGATGCAAAAGCAATCATTTCCCGCCTCGGTTTGCAGGATATTCACAAGGAAGTGCGTTATTTGTCTGGCGGTTTGAGGAAACGAGTGGCATTGGCTCGGGCGTTGCTTTCCGAGCCGGAACTGCTGATTTTGGATGAACCGACAAACCACCTTGATGCTGATTCAGTGCAGTGGCTGCAAGACCGATTGATGAACTCAAGCGGCAGCCTTCTTTTCGTTACTCACGACCGATATTTCCTTGACGCCGTCGCCACTCGTATCATAGAACTTGACCGCAAGCGCATATTCTCATATCCTGGCAATTACGAAAAATACCTTGAACTCAAAGAATCATTTGTCAGCACAGAACAATCAACCGTAACCCATATGTTAAGCCGCCTTCGCTCCGAGTTGGCATGGCTGCAAAAAGGCGCCCGCGCCCGCCGCTCGAAACAGCGAGGGCGTATAGACTGGGTCGAAAAACTCAAAAAAGATGCAGTAACAGTCAAGGAAAAGAAAATTAAGATTGAACTCGGCAAATCCTTCATGGGTAGTCGAATAATCGATGCCGTTGCAATTTCTAAGGATATCGACGGAAAGCGGCTATTCCATGATTTTACTTATATTGCCAAGCCTAAGGATAGGATAGGCATTATTGGTCCGAACGGCTGCGGCAAATCAACACTATTAAATATACTGTCTGCACGTTTGCAACCCGATACCGGCACAGTGAAACATGGCGCATCTGTAAAAATTGGCTTTTTCACTCAAGAAAATATCGAATTGAAGGACTCGCAAAGTCTTGTCGGAACTTTACGCGAAGTTGCTGAATATATTGATGTTGGAATTGGACGCGATCGTTATTTGACCGCTAAAGACCTGCTAAACAAGTTTCTTTTTCCGCAAAACCGCCATAACTCGCTTGTCGGAACGCTTTCGGGGGGCGAAAAGCGGCGCTTGGCGCTTCTGGCGATACTTATGGATAACCCAAACGTGCTGCTGCTCGACGAACCGACCAATGATTTCGATATTCCTACGCTATCTGCTTTGGAGGAATATCTTGATGATTTCTATGGTACTTTGCTGATTGTCTCGCATGACCGTGCTTTTCTCGACAGAACTATTAATATGATTTGGGCTTTCGATGGCAAAGGCGGAATCAAGGAATATCCGGGTAATTATTCTAATTATCTTGAGAAAATTGAAACTGAAAAAGCTGGTAATTATTCCGAAAAGCCTCAAAAACAACAACCAAAGCGAGAAAACGTTAATTTATCAGGTAAGCGAAAACTCTCATACATGGAACAACGTGAACTAAAGCAGCTCGAGCATACAATTGAACTACTCGAAAAAGAAAAAGCTGAGTTGGAACAATTCCTTTATTCCGGTACAGATGCCGATTACCGCGAAATGAACGCAAAAAGCGAGCGCCTTGCTGCTTTAAGCGTTGAATTGGACGAAAAGATGTTTAGGTGGCTGGAATTGAGCCAGGAGTGATAAGGTTAGTTTTTTGTATTTGCTAAGTCTTTGTCTTTTCGGATATTACTTGCGGTTAAACATATTCACTTAAATATGTGAAATAATAAAATTATTTAAATGATATTCTTATGGTGTTGTATTTTTTAATTTTTTTGAGGAATTTATGGGACGACAAGCTATCAATATTTTGAATCTCGACGTAAATGCGCTGCTGAAGATGCTCAACGAAGCATTGGCTGAAGAATGGCTCGCATTCTACCAATACTGGGTCGGCGCTCGCCTTATGGAAGGACCAATGCGAAGCGAAATCGAACCCGAACTGTTGCTGCATGCTACTCAGGAACTTAACCATGCTGTATTAGTAGTCGATAGAATTATTCAACTTGGGGGAACGCCGATTCTTAACCCTGCAGATTGGATGAAATATGCCCGCTGCGATTATGACGCCCCTGATGACCCTTATGTCGAAGGGATATTGCAGCAAAACCTTAAGGGCGAGCGTTGCGCTATTCAGCGTTATAAGGAAATTGCAGACTTTTGCAATGGCATCGACCATACAACATATCAAATTGCTATTACTATTCTCGGTGAAGAGCTTGAACATGAAGAAGACATCGAAGGATGGAGTAATGACATCGAACGGATGAAAGATGAATTAAGGAAAATTAGACTGTGATTATTAATTAACTGAAGTTCGACATAAAATTATTCTTAACAGTATAATATTCATATATATACATAGATGCAACCGTTTCTAAATCCCCCTCCATCCCCCTTTTTCAAAGAGGAAATATAGAGTGAGTCTTGTTTTTCCTGCTTTAGCAAAGGGGGGAGGGGGATTTTACTATTAAATTACCATATTCTGATGATTATTTTTCTATTATTACCTTCTTGCT
>CAYLSY010000021.1:0-13961 GCA_964386275.1 uncultured Hyphomicrobiales bacterium | reverse complement strand
TCATTTTTCTATATACAAGAAATAAACACTTAATTTATTTTCAATTATCGCCCGATAATGATTAGCTCATTTCATCTCCGGCGATTAGTTAAATTATTCAAATTATGGAAAAAAAAGAAGAAAAGACCTCAAAGAATACAATTCATCAAAATAGAAGCAGTGAACAATATAAAAAAAGCGGCAAGAAAAAAAAGACAAACAAGGCTCATATTGAAAATCCGACGTTATCAAGCCTTGTCATCAACTTTTCCGAGCTTAATGACCCATTCGTCAAAAGGTTCGAAAAGCAATTGATTAACAATCTATTCGTTAGCAATAACGATAAAATACTCGTAGCTGTCAGTGGCGGAGTAGATTCGGTTTCGCTTCTTTATGCGCTGTTCATCTTAAAAAGCAGGTATAATTTTAAACTATATGTTGCCCACTTTAACCACAAAATCCGCGAAACTAGCGACGAAGATGAACAGCACGTAAAAAAACTCTGCGAAAAACTCGGCATATCATTTTATACGACATCGGCAAAGGTCGAAGAATATGCCCAGGAAAAGGGTTTATCGGTCGAGCATGCAGGCAGAAATTTAAGATATGCTTTTTTCGATAAAATCGCCTCGTCTCTTGGTATACTCTATGTGGCAACAGCTCATAATAGTAACGATTCGGCTGAAACATTTCTAATGAATCTTTTTCGCGGCAGCGGCTTATCCGGTTTATCCGGTATACCTCAAACACGGCGGCTATCGAAAAAGTCATTGCTGATTCGTCCATTCCTTACGTTCACAAAAGATGAAATAATCAAATTTGCCAAGCGCTTTTCGCTCGAATGGCGCGAAGACGAGACCAACCAAAGCAACACAATTCCGCGAAATAAAATTCGAAACGTGCTATTGCCTATGCTGCAGCAAGAGTTTTCGCCCTCGGTTATTACGCAAATCAATCAAGCGGCTCAGCATATTTCGGGCGCAAACGATTTTATTACCGAAAAGTTAACACTGGCAATGGCTAATCAATCCTTCGAAAAGAAGAAATTGAGAATTTCGCTGAAAACCGCATGGTTGAAGACTTTTTCTACATTTATCCAAGGCGAAATCATATCAATTCTGTTGAAACGTGATTTTAAATTACAATATGTTTCGCTTTCTGCAATTCAAAGGGTATTAGAACTACTCATCAGCCCTACCGGCGCACAAGTTGAGCTGACCGGAGATATAATCGCCTTGAAAGACAGGGATTATATAATAATATCAAAAAGCAAGGCGCCACTTGATTTGAATATGGATATCGAAAAAACCGGTTCGTTCGAATTTGGCTCTTATAAGTTGAAAATGAGTCGAATCCCACGCAATCAAGTCAATTTCACTACCAATCCTTTCATTGAATATTTCGACGCCGATAAACTCAGCGATGAACTCGAAATTCGAACATGGCAGCAAGGGGATTCTTTTACGCCGATTGGAGCTAAAGGTAACATTAAACTAAGCGATTTTCTGATAAATCAAAAAGTGAATTTGCTCGACAAGCAAAGCTGTATTGTTTTGTGCAGCAGCGGCGAAATTGCATGGGTCGTCGGGCGTCGAATTTCAGATAAATTCAAGATAACGCCTGAGACAAAAAAAGTAATAAAAGCGGAATTGCAGGAATTCAATTCCTTGTAAAGCAGTAGATGCTTGCAAGGGCAAGAACAATTCCCAACGCTTTCATCAATGAGAACGGCTCGCCGAACAGCATAGAGCCTACAACAGCTATAGCCATGAAGTTCATTCCCATAATCGCGGGATAGGCAATCGATACATCCATGCGCTGAAAGGCAATCATCATAAAGATTGTACCTGCTATAAGCGCCAGAAATGAAGATATTGCCAGCGGCGATTTCAGAAAAAGCATTGCATAAGAAGCAGCGTCGGCAACCGAAGTGATTTCCGGTTTGCCGAAGCTGTTAATCACATATTTCAAGGCAAGGGTGCCGTAGGAATTGAAAATGACGTTCGCTATGGCCATTCCCCATGTAAGTATTAGATTCTTTATATCCATACTTAATTAATTCGTTATCCGGAATTTTGTTAATTCATAGCTGTGGTAATGATATAGCTCTCCGTTTACACTGTCTTTTCTTGAGCAGTAATATTTTACCAAACCTACTCCTGGAGCCATATAGATTTCTTCCTTAGTATATCTGTAATACTCATATTCTTCTTCGATATCTTCGCCGATGAATTCATATTTAATTGTTGAAAAAGTGCCTGCTGGAACTGTGATAGATACATTTTTCGCAACGGTATACAATGTGTCCTCATCATCAGGAGTTTTATCGCCTACATTAGTAGGATATTTGACAAGCAAACGGTATGTCGAATCTTTTGTTTTGCTTAATAGCCCTATTGCGCTGTTGCGCCATAAATTGCCATCTTCGTCCCCCATAACTACAACAAACCACTTTTCGCCTTCGATTGTTGTGTCTTTTACAACAAAGACAGAGTCCACAAAAGAGCTGTCATTTTTGTCAAGGTGGCTATAAGTCCAATAATTCCCAATCGCCAAGGGCCAAATCTGGCTTTCGCTTTCCTTCGGTTCGACTGGGTCGTCCTTGCAAGATTGAAATGAGAATGCAGAAATAATAATTGCGATTAAAAAAAAGAGTTTTGTTTTCATAGATTTCCAAAATATTTAAAAAAGTAATATTATAATCCAGCTGGTTTATTTCAAGGAATAACCAGTTAGCTCAGTTTTTGTAACTAAATAGAATTCGCCAGTTAGCGTATCTTTTCTATAAATCTCGTTTTTAATCATACCAACGTTACGTGAGAAATAAGTTACTTCTTTTGATGTATAATTTAGAAGTTCCTCATAATCAATAACTTGAAAAACGATTGCAGAAAAGCTGCCTGCCGCAACGGTAACGGGGGTATTAACCGATATAGTAATTACTGTATCTCTGTCCTCGGGATTGTCAACATCCCATCGGAAGAGGGTATCGCCAACTTGAGTCGGATATTTCATAATATATTGATAGGCTGTTGAATCCCAGTCATCTTCTTTTGTAACCAAGCCGGTAGATAAATTCCTGAATAGTACGATTTCATCGACAAGCCCACTACCGAGCATATACCACTTATCACCGTTTATTATTGTATCGCCGACTACGGTTACAGTATCATAAACGGTGGTTGTATCATTAAAAATATAAGTATAAGCCCAATAATTGCCTACGGCAAGGGGCCAAATCTCGTTTGAGCCATCTGGCGATGCGGGGTCATCCTTGCATGATTGCAACACAAAAGCATAACATATTGTAACGGCAAGTATTAAAAGTAACGGTATTCTCTGTTTCATTGTAACCTCTTGATAGAATTAATATTGATTGAATTAATATAGTTTATAGCTGAGTAAATAAAATGCATTTACAAGTTGAAATTCGCTGCTATCGGTTTCTTTTTCATAGTTTTCAACCTTGATAGTGCCAATTCCGGGGGTCATATAAGAACGCATTTTATAATCGCTGTAATTTGCTTCGTAAACGATTGCGGTAAAAGTTCCAGCAGGCACTGAAACGGTTGTGTTTGTTGATATGGTTGAAATCTGATAGCCGCTTAATGTATCGGTTATTGTTTCACCCGCAAAAGTCGGATATTTATAAGCCAAAGTCCCGCTTTCGCTGTAATAGCCTGTTCCGTCATATTTTATAACATTGATTTTATGCTCCAAATTGTAAATTGAAAGAAATGTTACTCCGTTGATTACTTCGCTGGATACAATTTTCACTGTATCGACAAAGCTTTGTTCGGCATCAGTATAAACCCAATAATTGCCTGCGGCAGCAGGTAATAACTCCTTTTCAGGCGAAGGCGATGTTGAATCATCTTTGCAAGAAGTGAATAATAATGCGTAAAGCGCTACAGTCAAGAGAGTCGATAGTTTTAGAATTTTCAAAAAAGAACCTTGTTTAAAAAAATTAAAAATAATCAAAAATGTTGAAATTCGCTGATTTTTTGTGCATATCCGTAAAAAAAACCTTTCGCAATTATCATACGAAAGGCTTTTCAAATATTTTAACTTATTTTTTCTTTCTTGAATACTTGGATTTCGTTGGTGTTTGCTGCTGCTGCTGGCGGCTAAATCCGGGAACGGTTTTGCCTTGCGCGGCAGCAATTTCCTGAGCTTCGCGCATTTTCTTTTGGAAAAATCCTTCTTTTTTGGGCATTGCCTTCAAATCGGCAATAGTCAATTTACTTGTTTTCGAGAATTTGTTGATATACTGCTGCTGTGCAATACTCAGCAGGTTGAACATGAAATAATACAAGTTCAAGCCCGACGGGAAGCTTGAGAACATCAATGTAAACATAATAGGCATCATATAAACGAGCGCTTTTTGCTTGGGGTCGGTAATAGTCATTTTTTGCTGAATAAACATCGTTATACCCATCAGCAGCGCCAAGCCGCTGAATTGGTCTACGTTCAACAACGGAAGACGGAAAGGCAGGCTAAATATAACATCCGGCATTGATAAATCTTTAATCCACAAGAAAAATTCTGCCTGTCGAAGTTCAATTGCGGTGCGCAGCACTGCCCATAGCGCATACAGGATAGGCATCTGCAACAGCAGCGGCAAGCATCCGCCTGCAGGATTAACTCCCATTTCTGAATACAGCTTCATCATTTCAGCTTGTTGAGCTTTTGGGTCATCTTTAAATTTTTCCCTGATTTTATTAACATCCGGTTGTATCAACTTCATTTTCTGAGCAGAACGCATTTGCGAAATTGAAAGCGGATAAAGTAGTATTTTGATAATAATTGAGAAAATAATAATTGAAATGCCGAAATTGGAAATAAACATATGAATCATCTTGAAAAGCGGCAACATAAACCATTCGCCAATCGGTCGAACAATCAGCCGCCAACCGAAGTTTATCATATTCTCAAGATTAAGCGCTTTGACAATATCATATTCCAAAGGACCGATGTAGAAGCTGTATGATTGGGTTTGGATTCCGCCGGTATATGCTTTCTTTGCGGTCATTCTGAAACGCTTGTTCATGCCGTGGTTTTGAATGGAGTAGTGATAGCCGGACATTCCGATTTCCAAGTCCGATGATTTGCCCAGCGGCATTGCAGCCATACCGAAGTACTTGATTTTCATTGCCGCATATTGTATGTCGTTTTTCGGAGCAATTGTATCAGGTTCATCGCTATTGCAGCTAATTTCATCGACTTCGTCGTTTTTCTGAATCAATGCGGCACCCTCGTTGGCTTCATCGACCGAATTATTCTCTTGGAAACGCAAACCGTCTTCCCAAACAAGGAAGTAGTTTTTATTTACGATGTTGTCCATATTTTCCATCGTAATATCCACTCCCAAAAGGTAACTATCACCATAAAAAGTAAACCGCTTGATGATTGCCTTGCCCGGGGCAACTTCTATTCGACCGGTTAAGACAATTGAGTCTTTGCCGCTTACCGTATAATGCAATTTGTTTTCGTTATCAAACTTGAAGTATAGTTCGCGTGTATCGACTTTAACCTTGTTTTTTGTTTCAAAAGCAAGGAACAATTCACCTATGTCATTATTAATTAATTGAGTTGGGCAACCGGAATGATGTTTGTAGTTCTTCAGTTCCCATTCCAAAATTGTGCCGCCCTTTGTGCTAATTTTCGCCTTAACCAAGTCGGTTTCAATATGGATAATATCCAAAGTTCCTTGGCTGAAAGGTGCTAGTTCATAACCGAAGGAATTGACTCTTTCAATTGAATCAACAGCAGTTTTCAGCGAGTCGGAATTAATACCGGTATTGCTTGTTAATTTAGCCAATTGCAATGAATCTTTCGTTTTTTCGGATTTGGCGGCAGGTTCATTTTTATTGCTATCGATTTGTTCGGTATCTTCCGATTTATCGGATGGCAGCGGTTTAGGGGGCTGATTGACAGACATGAAAATAAGCCATACAATTACTAGAACGGCTATTAACCCAAATGCTAAGGCTGTTTTTTTATCCATGGAAACCGTTTTTTTTAGTTATGAGTTATGAATTACAAGTTATGAGTCGAAGCCTCTGAAAAAAAAGTGTCATTCAGAGCGATGCAAAGTAATTTAAAGAATCCATCTTCCGCTCCCAGACTCTATTCATCGCTTCACTCTAAAAGACAATTCGGGTAATAGTCGTATTCTTCAGAGGATTCAAGTTATAAGTTTTTATATTATACTTATGTTAATTACACTATAAATAATATACTTTCTACAACTCACTGCTTATGGTACTGGGTCATATCCGCCAGGATGAAACGGATTGCACTTCAAAATTCTCTGAACACTCAAGAACGAACCTTTGAAAGCGCCATGTTTTTTTAAGGCTTCAATTGAATATTCTGAGCAAGTTGGATAGAACCGGCATGAGTTGGGAAAAAGCGGCGAAAGCAATAATTTATATGCTTTTACGAACAAAATAAGAATATGTTTCATCTTTTTTGTCCTCAAGAATAATCGAGTAATCGAATTATTTATTAGATTACTTTTTAACCGTTGTCTGATGTTTGACAGCTGCTGTTTTTGTTTAATTTTCGCCAGTAGATGTCGATGTCTTTAAGCAGGTCAATAACCACTTCGTGAACTTCGACAAAACGCAAAAGCGACGGTTTTTCAATTACTTTTCGCCAAAACAAAAGGATGGATTCAATATTTTCAAACACATTCTTCAATTCCGGATGAAAGACAACAGCTCTCAAACTTTCGCGGAGTAAACGCTTAATTCTATTTCTAACAACGGCTTTTTTAGAAATCTTTTTGCCTGCAATTACAGCAAAACTAATTCGAGAAGGCATATCCGGCGGTATACTTACGCCGGAATTATCACCATCAACACAGTTCTGTAATAAATTATCGTCAATCGCTTTCTTAAAAACAACAATAGCGGAAGCATTTCCGCAATAGAATCTTTTGCCTGACTTGAATGCAGATTCAAAATTTTTCTTGCCTTTTATTGGATAAAGTATCCGCACGAGCTAATTTAAATAATTAATTAGCATAAAATTCCGCCGTTGCCGCCAATTCTATAAAAAAATCAGCAATTATCAACAGAATTGCGTTACGCTTTCTTGCGTTCGTCGCTGACTGTTAATTTATAGCGGCCCTTAGCGCGGCGGCGAGCAAGGACTTTCTTGCCGTTCTTGGATGCCATTCTTTCTCTGAAGCCGTGTTTGTTCAAGCGTTTACGGCGACTTGGCTGAAATGTTCTTTTCATTACTATTTAAGAATTAATTCATAAATATATTACAAAATAGAGAACTACAAAAATACCAATTTTTCCCGAATAAATGAATGATTTTTTTTTAATTCGACAACAAATTGTGCAAATTGCGCACAAATTCAATAGTGGATTCATCTGATACTTCTAATTTTACAATATAGTTAGAGCCAGAATCAGAAGTATTAACTTCAATTTTTTTAATTACATTTAATTTTCCGGAAATAAAACTAAGAACTTTTGCAACTTGACACGGGACAAGAAACACAACAGAAATCACCGATGTTAATTCATTTAATATTAATGAATTAGAATCAATTACCCTTCCCTTGTTTTTATTTTGATTGTAATTCGACGAAATGTTCTCGGAAGTAATTAAAAAACCTTCGTAATCCTGTGTTTTTTTAGTAATTACAGTATATTCGCCGTTGTCGTTATATGCCGATTTGTAATATACTTTTAAATCCGAATCCTTAAAATAATCAAACAAGCGCGGATGAATCAACTTCAAACCGAGTCTTGCAGCAAGGTTTGCCTGAGCGATACTTAAATGGGGAATCAGCTTTGCTTCAGCGACAAAATTCGGGTCAGCAGAGCAAATCCCTTGAACGTCTGTATAGAAAACCAACTCGGAAGCATCGAGCGCTTGGGCAAACAACATCGCTGTTAAATTGGAACTCTCCATTCCCATCGTTGTCGCCTCGCCTTTGCCGTTATTCGCAGTGAATCCTTGCGTGAGTACGAATTTTGCATTAACAGCTTCATCTTTAACAACTTTGGAAATATTCCTGCAAGTTTCTTCGATAATAGGTTCGGCGGCTCCGAAGTTTGAATCGGTAATAATTAGCTTTGACGAATCGATTGTAGAAAAGCTGTCGTATTGGGTTCGTAAAATAAAATCGGTAACACAAAGAGCCAGCATTTCGCCTTGGCAAAGGATTAAATCGAGTGTTCTACCACTTAAATCACGTGTAATTGCAACGCCTCGAATTAATCTTTCGAGAAGCATTTCGATACCGTCTACGGCGCCTATGGCACTCTCGTAACTCTCTTTGTTGATTGCATACTGTTGAAGAAAAGACTTGCACTTTGCAATGATTTGATGAATTAAAGCCAACGCCTCGCTTTCATTTGAGTCTTCAGCCAAAGCGGCAGCTTTTCTTAGTTTTCGTGTTGTGTCAGAAAAAGCAGAAATGACTAATATAAAAGGCGATTCGTTTGAGTCTACAATCTTCATCAAGTAGTTGAAATCATTGCCTGTTCTGAGTAACGAGCCGCCGAATTTTAATATTCTCATATTCGTTTGTATTGAATTTTAATTTTTTCAAAATTACTAAATATATTCAAAAAAATCGTAAATTGTTTGTTTTTATAATTTATTATCCATTCATACAGTGTTGACGACGGAAAATATACTGCTCATAGGCTCAATATTGCTGCTAATCAGCATCTTGGCTGGCAAGGCGTCGAATAAATCTGGTATTCCGACTCTCGTTTTTTTTCTTTTGGTCGGTATGCTTGCCGGCAGCGATGGAATCGGCGGCATTTCGTTCGACGACCCGCAATTGGCGCAGTTTATTGGTATTTTAGCGCTTTGCATAATCTTATTTTCTGGAGGTCTAGATACTGATTGGAAGGATGTCAAAATTATAGCGCCGCAAGGCATAGCGCTGTCAACAGCAGGAGTGATAATAACCGCTTTGGCCGTTGGTCTTTTCGTTCATGCTGTTTCTGATTTTTCATTACTCGAAGGATTGCTTTTGGGGGCAATTGTATCATCGACCGACGCTGCGGCTGTGTTTTCGATTCTCCGCACCAAAGGCAAATCCTTGACTTACAGATTGAAACCTACATTGGAATTCGAAAGCGGAAGCAACGACCCGATGGCTTACTTACTGACTATTTTACTAATAATGTTCTTCAAATCCGATGCTCCGACTCCGCTTTTTTTAGTAATATTTCTATTGAAACAATTCTTAATCGGCGGTATTGCTGGAATTGTTATCGGCAAATCAACAGCTTACCTTGTTAATAATATTAAAATCGATACCGAAGGACTTTATCCAGTATTGCTTTTGGCAGTTGTCTATTTTACATTTTCAATTACCGATATTCTCGGTGGAAACGGATTTCTTGCCGTATATTTATGCGCTTTAATGCTTGGAAGCGCAAATATTATTCATAAAAGAAGCATCCTCAAGTTTTTCGATGGTCTTGCCTGGCTAATGCAAATCACTTTGTTTCTAACGCTGGGTATGCTGGTCTTCCCGAGCAGGATTCAGCCTGTAATCGGTTTGGGACTTGCTATAGCCTTTTTCCTTATACTCGTTGCAAGGCCGCTTAGTGTTTTTATTACTTTAGGATTCTTCAAATTGAAGCTCCGAAGCCTGTTTTTCATCTCATGGGTTGGAATACGAGGAGCAGCGCCGATTGTGTTCGCAACATATCCATTGACAGCAGGATTGGAGAAATCTGATTTAATTTTCAATATTGTTTTTTTCATTTCTCTCAGCTCGATTATTATTCAAGGCGCATTATTGCCAAAAGCCGCATCGATGCTGAAAGTGCTGGACAACTCAAAGCCCAAAGGCAAACATCTGAAGGATTTTGAGCTTGCCGATGACGAAAACTCGCTTATTGCCGAGTACACAATAAGCCAAAACTCAACTCTCAAAGGGAAAAAACTGGTCGAAGCAGGTATTCCAATGACTTTACTGATTGCCTTAATTAAAAGAGATGGCAAGTATATTATTCCAAAAGGCTCAACGCACCTTGCCGCAGGAGATGTACTTTTTGTTTTAAGCGAAGACGCCAAAAATTTTGCGGATTTGGAAAAAATTCTCACATAATAAAATTAAATGTAACCATTTTTTAAATTATAACATCTTATTATTATAAACGAGGATGTATTAGAAATTAATCGATAATTATTTTAAATAATGAAAAAACGCTCGCTGATTCCGTTATTAAGCATATTTGTATTTATTTTTTCCTACAGTGGCATCAAAGCCCAGCTAAATGGTAAATTACTTGTTTTCGAAACAAACTACACCGTCAAAGTCGACGATTATCCTTTTTATACTATTGGAATCAAAGCTACGCTCGACGGAGCGCCGTTTACACTCAAAAGCGAGAATTTAGTAATAATAGAGAATAATTTATCCACTGTTCCGACTCAAGTCGAACCGCCGAATAGCGATGGCTATCAGCTTATTCACTGGACAACAAAAGTGAAAGGCATGAGCGGCAGCGTCAGCAAGAATGTGCCGATATATCTTTCTGTAATCATAACCGAAAAAGAGAAAAACGTAAGACTCGAAGCTTTTTACTTTATTAACGCAATGTCGCAAGTAAGAGTAGCCAACCTTTATGCGAATGTCATCAAGGAAATAAACTTCGGCAGACTTGCCCCAGGCGAAACATCGACTTATAGAATCAATATCAAGGCGCTTTCGGGATTGATGGACGGCATTGACCTTAAACGAGTTAAATTGGATTCAATCAGATTCACCGGTAATACTTACGGATATACATGGTTCGGCTCGATACTAAATGCGGAAGAGCCTCCGACGCTAATGTATGTCGGATTTGACTATAGGGCTTTAATCCGTTGCACACCCACCGAGGACAAATATCTTCGCGACAAGCTCACAGTTTATTACGAAGGCGGAATGAAGGAAGTAATTGATTTGATTACTAATTTCTTCCCATTGCAAACTTCGACCAATTTGCAGCTAAAAACGCCAAACGGCGGCGAGGTCTATACTCCATGCCAGCAAGTCCTTTTAAAATGGAAAGGCTCTCTTATTACATATCCCACTAAAATTGAATACTCCAAAGACAATGGCTCGTCATGGAGCGAAGTTGCCACCGTTAAGGATTCAATGTATTTATGGACAGTGCCATCGGATATAACATCAAGCGCCCGAATACGCGTTAGTCAGATTTTTCAAGCTACCAATACAAGCGACTTGACAATGAGCGAAGAACCTATTGTCAAAAACTGCTATAATTCGACGGGATATAGCGCTCTCGGCGTTAACCGATTAGGTGAAATATTCGAATGGGACCTGATAAAACTTGAAAATAAGTTTACTTATTTAGTCGGCGATTATGTTACAATTAATGATGTTATTACTCCCAAAGGCATATGTTATTTTTCAAGCGACTCGCGCATCGCTTTATGTTATAATATGCCATATTCAATATATATTCAAGATACAATCGCAATCTTTGATACTTCGACAGTATTCCCCATAAAGAAAATTGCAGTTAAATCCGGTTTTAACGTCCAAAAGATTTATACAAACTATTCAAAAGACATGTTTATACTTGTATCGGACTTATGCTCATCGGTATTGCTTTATTCAACCAAAGACGGCAGTTTCATAGCGGAACACAGTTTCGATAAAGCCATATCCTCATTTTCGGTTAATGATTTTAAGAACGAAGCAATTGTCGCTTTTTATAACGGCGACATTTCCATATATTCCTTACCTGATTTCGTTTTAACAAAAAAAATTGAAATAACCGATATTCCAATAGTAAATAATATCAAGATTTCTCCTAACAGCAAATTGGTGGCATTGGGCTGCATGGCTCCACTACCGACCAGTACCAGCGGAAACAATTCCGAAAATCATCTTTTTGATATTGAGTCAAATCAAATCATAAGAACAAAACGTAGTTCATATTCGGATATTATCGGAATGAGTTTTTCTCCTTCTTCATCAAACCTAGTTATCGGAACAAAGGCTCAACCGCAGATTCAGCTTTGGGACCTTTCTTCGGATGAAATTACCGGCACATCCACCGGTGCAAACACACTGTTGAACGATTTCAATCTTTCGCCCGAAGGACACTCGATGCTGGTTTCGTCTAATGCCGATAAAAACTTTACCGTAAGGTTCATGTCCTATCCCGAATCGGATCAATCGGATTTTACGTTTAAAATTGTTCGTCCTGAAGTTGACATTCAAACAATCGTCTGTCCTTCGAAGTATATTGGCACTGAAAATACAGTATCAATGAATAATGTGGTATGCAATAACGGGAGGTTTCCTTTCGCTCCGTATGGATACAGGCTTCTTCACGGATATAACTTTAAATTAATCGAGCAGCTTCCTACCGACAGCCTTTTCACCGGAGATTGTATGTCGGTCAGAATCGGCTTTTGTCCGCTCGATACCGGAATGGTTACCGATTCGATTGTCATCAATACTTGCGCAGGCTCTTATTACATTCCTTTGATTGGTTATGGTTTGAACAGAAATATTACATTTTACGAGGAAGTTTTCGATTTCGGTCCGGTGTGCCTTTATGATGCAAGTTGGAAAGAATTTACAATACTTAGAAACGACGACCCAGTGCCGCTAAAAGTAAACGAATTGATAATGCCGGACAATACCAACAATCCTTTTTACATAGTTCAACACAAGGACACGATTTTGCAACCGGGCGAAAGCCTGACCATTAGCGCTGGTTTTATTCCATATGACAACGGCATATTTCAAAGGGATGTATATGTCAGGCATTCTGGTCAAACCAAAGTATCGCCCAAGACTCTTTTTAGCGGCGAAGGCATTGGCACAAGGATAAGTTCGAGCCTCAAAGATTTGCGGTTTATTCCAGAAATACCCATTAGAAAGATAACTATATACAACCAATCAAAAAATGACGTTCAAGTTGTATCCACCGATATTGAAAATTTCCAGCATTTCAGGCTTGTAACACCTTTGCCGATAACAGTGCCAGCATTAGGCGAAAACTATTTGGAAATCGAATGGGACGGCATTTCGTCGCCTGATATTTCAATCAAAATCGAAGCCGCTCCTTGCGCTTCAACTGAAAGCATTGTGCTGGGGCTATTTTCCGGTCATTCGACAATTACCGCTCTGAATACCGAAGCAGACCCGCGCTCAAACGCTGTGCTTACGGTCAAATTCGATAATCTTGACAACAAGCCATACAATGGCAAACGTTTCTTTGAATCCGAAATCACAATTAATCCGCGAATGTTTCTGCCGCTTAGCGTTTCGAGCAATTACGGAGAGGCAAGCATTATTAGAAATGATATATCCGGCGACAGAAGAATTATGGGAATCCGCATCGATGGAGACTTTCCGACGAACGGCGTTTTAGTCGATATCAAAGGTGTTGCCGGTATTGCCGAGTCAGACACTTCAGCCATTGGATTCGTTGCCGATTCTAAGTTTTGGGGAACCTCTGTCAAAACGCAGACAGTTCCGGGCATGTTTAAACTTATTAATCTGTGCGATACTCGCAGATTGCTTCAAATTCCTTCTTTTAGCATATTAGAACTCAAACCCAATCCTTTGACAAACGACGTTTCAGCCGAACTGAGTCTCGCATCGACAGGCGATTGCTCGGTTTCAATAAGCATTTTCGACGAACTTGGCAACATAGTTCAAGAAATTGATAATTTTATTATAAATAAAGGAATTAACAGCGTTGCCATCGATGCCGCTAATTTAAATTCAGGAGCTTACAGGGTTGTTATATCGAACGGATTGGTTACTGCCACGGCAAATTTTGTTGTTGTCAGGTAGTTTTAAATCGTGGGACAACCCGGCTTACCCGATAAGTTCTGTTTTTCGAATACCGTTCATGCAAGTTGAATTTTTCGACAATAATAATTTCACCCTTTCGAACGTTTCAACCCAGATCCAAAATACGAATTTGCATTTGTGGCAAAAAGCATCTAACTTGCGA
>CAYLSY010000020.1:0-14272 GCA_964386275.1 uncultured Hyphomicrobiales bacterium | reverse complement strand
CCGAATATTATTTGAACATGTTTTATAAAACCAAAAAAAAACAAGGAGAGAGAATGAATATTCTTAACAGGCTTCGCATTGCGCAAAAAATTGCGCTCATTGTCATCATCAACATAGTTCTTTTCTTGTGCTTACTTTTCTTTTTCATTTTGCCGACAATTCGTTCGGCTTAATACGACCAAGAAATGGAAAAAGTCAAGGAAATCGTTAATGTTGCTTATTCAATCATGGAAAGGTATTCCGAAATGGCTGATAAAGGCTTGATGCAAGATGATTCAGCTCGAATAGCTGCGTGGAGAACAATCGAAGCATTAAAGTATCAAGGCAATAACTATGTTTGGATTAACGACAAGAACAATGTCTTTTTGGCGCATGCAAGAACAGAACTGATTGGCAAAGATATGTCGAACGAAACTGACCAAAAGGGATTTAAGTTTATTACTGATTTGACTCAGCAATGTATGCAAAAGGGCGAAGGCTTCATTGAGTATTATTGGCTCAATCCGGAAAAAAATGCGGCAATGCCAAAACTATCTTACGGAAAGCTTTTTAAAAAATGGAATAATATTATAGCTTCGGGATTATGGATTGACCAAATAGATGAAAATGTCGCCACTATAAGAAATCAGGTCTTGCTTTCGATGCTTGTAATAATAATTCTATCTGTATTGGCTAGTTTGTTTGTTGCACGTTCAATAACCAAGCCAATTGGTTTTGCCGTCGATGCCGCCAAAGCAATAGCCGACGGCGAGTTCGACAAGGCTGGCGAAGCATTCAAAAAGTACCGCAGGGCATAAATTCTTTTTTCTTAAGAACAAATGCCATTCCCGCTTTTCAGCAGGAATGGCATTTTAACTAATTTCTAATTTTAATTCCTAATACTTCTTAAACAAATCCTCAACTTCTTCCTTATCGACATCCATGATGAACTGAATGCCTGTGCGCTCCGATGCTTCCACCGTCAGAGCGGCTATATCGTTGCGCGTTATATATTCGAGCGAGAACTTGCGGGCGCCGGTCATCAGCTGGCGCAAACCTTGAGCCAAACGCTCGTAGTAGGTATAAAGACCGATAGCGCCCGTGGGCAGTTTTTCGAATTCCGCATCGCCAAGTTGATGGCGCAATTCTGCTGATGTTACAAACACTTCGTCCTTAGTTGTACCGAAACGTTCGACGTAAACGGGCATTTGGCCGTCGTCGATAGCCCGTCCGATTGTCTTTCCGACCATTGCGGCGGCAATCGGCGAGCGCGCCATACCGACCAGCTTTACAAAGGGGGCGCCTAGCGCCAAACCCTTGAAGATTTGGTCTTCGAACGTGAAACCGCCTGCAACAGCCAGAGCCGGAACTTTCTTGCCTTCGTCCGAAAGACGTTTGGCATAATCGTAGAGCATGGCATGAAGCTCGACCGGAGGCACTCCCCATTCGTTCATCATTCGCCATGGACTCATGCCGGTGCCGCCGCCTGCGCCATCGACTGTCAGCAAATCAATACCATATTTCGAAGCATATATTATAGCGCGAGCCAAGTCAGCCGGAGCATAAGCGCCGGTTTTGAGGAAAATGTACTTTGCGCCGGCTTTGCGGAGTTCTTCGACGCGTGATGCGAAGCCTTCTTCGCTCACCATACCGATGCGTGAATGGCGCTCAAACTCGCGGAAAGAACCGCGCTCCCATGCTTTGATTACGTGCGGGTCTGTCGGATTCGGAAGCACTATGTAGCCGCGGCGATAAAGCTCTTGCGCTTTGGCGAGGTTGTTGATTTTCACTTCACCGCCGATGTTCTTTGCGCCTTGACCCCACTTGAGTTCGACGATTTCTACACCCAGTTTGTCGATTGCGTATTCCTGCACTCCTAAGCGAGTGTCTTCGACGTTTGCCTGCACAATGATTGCTCCGTAGCCGTCGCGCATGTTGTCTTTATATAGTTTCACACGACGTTTCAAATCGACGGTATCGATAATCTTGCCGTTGCTATCCAAAACAGATTCCATATCCATACCGCCGACGTTTTCGCCGATTGTAAGACCCGTTCCAGCAAGCGCCGAGCCGATTGCCAAGCCTTCCCAGTTGTTTTTGGCGACGTTTGTAGAGCCGATTCCGGGAATTATCCACGGATAGCGGAATTTTATACCATTATCGTGTCCAATCTTTACTTCGAGGTTTACAGCTGGAAATACCGCTTTGTCGCTATCAGCCTCAATTCCGAATGCGCCGACTGCGGTACCCATGATGTTGAAATGACCGTAATCGACCGGATAAACTTTTTCCGATGCAGTCGTAATGACGCCGAATGGTTGCGGATAAATCACTTCGTGTCCGCGATAGGCTGATTTACCGATTTCGCACATGCCCACGCAGCCATCGACGCAGGTTACGCACATTCCCGAATTCGGGGTAATTGAATCTTCCGTCCGGTTTTTTGTCAATGTTGCAGCGGACGAATTTACTCTTGAATAAGACATGTTTTTTGCTCCTGAATATTTTAAATAATTTCTTTTAATTCAATTCCTTGACTCATGGATTGTCTCAAAAGCGTCATTTAGAAAGACTTATAAGGTTAATATTAAACTTAAAAATCCCATTGCCCCCTTTTGCAAAAGGAGAAAAGATGGATTCTTCGCTTCGCTCTGAATGACAATACAATACATTTGTGTCAACTAATAACTTATAACTCATATTTAATAATTTATAATTACTAATTCATAATTATAAATTATCGTTTCGTTTCAATTTCGCAAGCAACGCACGGGTCCATATAGCACATCATATCGTCGAACTTGTCTTTGCCGACGCAGGGCAGGCTGATTTGAACGCAACCGTTACAAATCGCTTGCTCGTGGTCGGTATAAGTACAACGAAGCTGACATACAGGGCAGACATACATGCAGCCTCCGCAGAGCCTGCAATCCTCGCTTTGAACGTCGAACGGAGTGCCGAGCGAGCGGTTTTCGCCGCGTCCGCGGAAACCGATAGCCCCGCCGACCATTTGCTCTTTGCACATGCGAACGCAGCGTCCGCAATAGATGCAATCTTCCCATTCTTGTTTGAAGCGTTGTTGGTGAACATCGAATTTCGATGCCAAGTCTTGAATCACCTTAGATTGCGGCGCAGAAGCCAATAATAGTTCAATCACCATGCGGCGGGCTTTGACGACGCGGCTCGACGATGTGCGGACTTTCATGCCTTCTTCGCAAGGATAGGTGCAGCTGGTAACGAGTTTTGCGCGCTCGCCTTCGCCGATTTCCACTAAACACAAGCGACAGGCGCCATAAGGCGTCAAACCCTCCATGTGGCATAGTGTCGGAATCGGAAAACCAAGAAATTGTGCCGCTTCGAGTATGGTTGTGCCTTTGTCGACCTGTGTGCGTATTCCGTTTATTGTTAAGCTAATCATACTAACACTCCTTTCTCTTTGTAAGCATCTGCAGTATCGCGCTGTTTATTCCTTTCGTAAGTGAATTCAAGGTCGCAGCGCTGGCAGCGCGAAGCTTCGTAGCGGGCGGCTTCTTCGGTCAGCGTCATTTCGACTTCCTGCAGCGAGCCGCGACGTAAATCAGTCGAAATTACAGGAAGAGCAACGCGTTCGCCTTCTTCGTCTTCTTCATCGGATTTATCGACCGGTTCGATATAAATATCAGGAATTTTATGAAAGTCAATCGGTTTTAGCTCAGCGCCTTCCAAGTAGTTTTCAATGAGGCAGGCTGCACGTTTACCCGCAGCTATAGCGGCAATCACGGTATTCGGACCGGTAACGACGTCGCCGCCAGCAAAAACGCCTTCGCGATTTGTCAATAGCGTATTATTGTCGATTTCAAGAGTTCCCCATTTGCTGACGTTGATTCCCATGTAGGAAATATAGTCAACATCGGGCGTGTCGCCGATTGTAACAATCAAAGTATCGAAATTCATCGTTTCTTCTGTGCCGGCAATAGGCGTAGGATTGCGGCGTCCGCTTGAGTCAACTTCGCCAAGCCCGTTGCGAATGATTTCCACGCCGCTAAGCCTGCCGTCTTCGGACAAAATGCGCTTCGGCGAAACAAGCGTAATGAGTTTGACGCCTTCGTCGATTGCGGCGTCGATTTCATGCTGCAATGCGGGCATTTCAGGACGTGTTCGGCGATAGAGTATGGTAACGCTTTCGACTTCCTTTTGGCGCAAGGCGATGCGGGCGGCATCTATTGCCGAATCGCCGCCGCCGATGACGCCGACTTTCCCGCGCGCAATGTTCTTGCCGAGCAGGTTGAATTGTTTCAAATATTCGAGCGCCGGCAGCACTCCTTCGAGGTTTTCGCCTTCGATGTTGAGCAGTTTGCTCTTGTGGGCTCCCATAGCTAAAAATATGGCTTTATAACCATCGCGGAAAAGGCTGTCGATAGTGAAATCGCGTCCCAGCGCCATATCGCACTTTAGCGTTACGTTTTCATCAATCAAGGAGTTTATTTCCTTGCGCAGCACTTCGCGGGGCAATCGATATGCCGGTATACCGGAAATTAGCATTCCGCCAGGCATTGCGTCCTTTTCGAACACTGTGGATTTATAACCGCGAAGCGATAAATAATGCGCCGCCGTAAGTCCCGCAGGACCCGAACCTATGATTGCCACAGGTTTTTCATCCGCATTTTCAAGCGCTCTATGTTTAGGTTTATAGACATCCGGCGATACTGTATCTGTGATGAAGCGCTTGATTGCTCGTATTGCAACTGAATTGCCTTCAACTGCGCCAGCGCGGCACATATACTCGCACGGATGGCTGCAAACGCGTGCGCAAACCGATGGGAAAGGGTTAGCTTCTCGTAAGGCAATATATGCCTGCTCGTATTCGCCGCGGGCAGTATGGGCGACATAGCGCCAAGCTTCTGTGCCGATTGGACAGGCGGCTTGGCAGGGCGCACCTACGATGTCTTTGCAGACGCCTGCGCGGCATTTCTTTTCGACAATATGTTCGATATATTCTTCGCGGAAATACTTTAATGTCGAAAGTACCGGATTGGCTGCCGTTTGCCCGAGACCGCACATGGTGGAATCCTTGACGACATAAGCCAGTTCTTCGAGCAAGTCGAGACTTTCGAGCGTGCCTTTGCCCTTGGTAATATCGTCGAGTATTTCATACATACGCTGAGTGCCTTTGCGGCAAGTGAAGCATTTTCCGCAGGATTCGTCCTTCAAAAAGCGCATAAAATATTTGGCGACATCGACCATGCAAGTTCGCTCGTCCATCACGATTAAACCGCCAGAACCCATTATTGAGCCTGCTTTTGCAAGCGTTTCATAGTCAATGGGAAGGTCGAATTTAGAAACGGGGATGCACCCGCCCGAAGGACCGCCGGTTTGAACAGCCTTGATTTTTGCCTTAGATGGCGAGCCGCCGCCAATATCATAGACGATTTCCTTGATGGTTATGCCCATCGGCACTTCGACCAATCCTGTGTTGCGGATTTTGCCGACAAGGCTGAAGACTTTTGTGCCTTTGCTTGTAGCTGTGCCGATTTTCGCATATTCATCGGCTCCCATATTGATTATAACAGGCACATTTGCCCATGTTTCAACGTTATTGATAATTGTTGGTTTGCCATGAACGCCTTTTTCAAACGGATAAGGCGGGCGTTGGCGTGGTTCGCCAACTTTACCTTCTACTGAGCGAATTAACGCGGTTTCTTCGCCACAAACGAAAGCGCCTGCACCTTTGACAATTTGTATATTGAACGAAAAACCAGTTCCGAGTATGTTTTCGCCGAGCAGACCGATTTCTTTCGCTTGACGCAAAGCAATTGTAAGATGCTTTACAGCAATAGGATATTCGTTACGGACATAAACAATGCCATTATCGGCTCCGGTGGCATAAGCTCCAATCAGCATACCTTCTATAATACTGTGTGGATTGCCTTCCAAAAGACTTCTATCCATGTATGCGCCCGGGTCGCCTTCGTCTGCGTTGCAAATGATATATTTACCATTAGGCGAAGGCTGCACCGAAAGTCGCTCCCACTTTGCGCCGGTCGGAAAACCGGCGCCGCCTCGACCTCTCAGACCGGATTTTTTTATTTCATCAATAACTTGTGATGGTGAATAAGAGCTAAGTATCTTCTCAAATGCTTTATAACCAAGAACAGAAAAATAATCGTAGATGTGAATTGGGTCAATATATTGCTTTGGTTTGAAAATTAATCTGTTTTGTTTGTTAAAGAAAGGCAAATCGTCCTGCCGAGCATAAACAGCTCCAGTCAGAGGGTCTCTGTATAAATAGTCTTCGACTATTTTTCCCTCAGCAGTATATTCGATTATTCGCTCAAATTTTTCAGGTGTAACTTTAGGATAAAACGTTTTGCTGTGTCCAATGATGACAGTTGGCCCAAGCTCGCAAAAGCCATGACAACCGGTTATTTTCAGCGTAACCTTGTCTTGCAATCCCTTTTCCAGAATATACTTTTTTGCCGCTCTAATTAAAGTATTTGCTCCGCTTGCTTGGCAAGCAGTTTCACCGCAAACATATATTTGAGTTTTTGTATCTTCTTCCGAATCAATAATTAATCGATAGAATTGCTTTAAGTCATCAATTGAAGTCAGGTGATAAATTTCATCCTTAATTATGCTATGTTGCATTACTGACTCCTGTTTGATAATCAAGAATTATAAATTATATAATATAATTTATAGTTTATAAACATTATATTTTGTTGTATTTGTAAGAAAACTAAAAAATAGTGTCATTTTTTACGATAAATCAAGACGATGTCCGGTACAACCCTTTCGGGGACACAACTGTACAATTCCGCCACGTCTAATTTTCAAAGTAATCATTTTTTCATCGCATTCCGGACATGGCGATGTTCCATGAAATTGGGTATTGCAATGGGGGCAGAAAAGATGAACCACAGCTCCTTCCTTGATTTCAAAGCTGCATTGGCTGGTATAGCTGCCGTAAAGGCTCGAAAGATAGAGCGAACCATGCTTTAAGCCCGATGAAACAATTAGTCTAATCGAGGGACTATCGTCAATCAATGTGCCGCTGTCCATCAATGAATGATTGCAAACCGGGCAGACCACATCAACAGGAAAGACGCGTTTATCTTTTTCAGAGTCGATTTTATCCAAGCCCTCGCGCGCATCTTTGATGATTTGCTTTACCTTTGCAGTCTTGACTTTTGAAAAATAATGTCCGTCGATGACGACGATGGGTCCCAAAGCGCAAGCGCCGAGACAATTGACTGTTTCGAGTGTGAATTCGCCATCTGCTGTTGTATCGCCGGGGCGAACCTTAAGTTGTGAGGAGAATTCGTCGGCTACTGCCTGCCCTCCTCGAACATGGCAGGCAGTGCCGAGACAGACTGAAGCGAGGTGCTTCCCCCGCGGCTTAAGGCTGAATGCCTTGTAGAACGTTGCTACGCCATAGATTTCGGTTAATGAATGGCGAGTTTCCCGTGCAACTTCTCGTAAGGCATAATCGGGCAAATAGGTAAACTTCGATTGAATCTCTTCGAGGATTGAGATGAGTCCGTCTCCGTTCCTATTGTGCTTCTCAATTATGCTGAGAACGCTTTCTGTTGCCATCGCTTTCCTATCGTTTGTGAATAGACAGTAATAAATCACTTAAACCATTTATATATAATGGAATACAACTTTCTATTTAATTGTTAGAATTAGTAGAAAAATTGCTAACTAAAAACTAATAACAGTAGTTAACACATTTATATATTGATAGTTAACTAATCAAAATATCTATAGTTAATTAATCAAAATATCAATAGTAACAATTTTGATAGTAAAAAGTCGATTAATAGCGATACGTGGTTTTTTTAGAGTATAATCAGCCTGAAGCGCAATGAAGTATTTGATTGTATATAGTGTGTCGTTTTGGCTGATTATTAATTTTGATGATTCGCACAATTCTTAAGCTGTTGCATTGCAACGACTAACGTTGTAAAAGCATGAAGATGTTGATGAATGAGCTTCCGGTTTTGCTTAAGTCAATGATTGAATAAGTTATTGCTTTGTATCAATTTGTGGTAATAGTGCATCTGCGCTGATTTTGTAACATCTTCAATAAAAAAACTAATGATTTAGAATATTAAAAGCAAATTTTTTTTGTAATTTGAAAATAAATTTTTTTTCTAATGGCTTTTATACATATTTAACATATATATGCAATTTATTGTATTTTCATGGAAATAATGTTATGTTGCAAAAATTATTCATGGCTAATTATTAAAAGAAAAATAATTGTTGTTTAATGATGAATCATGGTTACAGAAATATTATTGTTGTTGTTGGAAAGGTAATATTTTTTATAATTGTATGTTTAATGATATGTAACCATATCTATTGTCAAGATGTTACGATTTCTGCAAAAGTGTCTGATTCTGTTTTTACACTTGGCGATAAAGTAGTATTGACTTTGTCGCTTACTTCGAAAACTGCTGTGGAGGCAACTTTTCAGGTGTTGCCGAAGAATTGGGGCAAGCTTGAAATACAGACTATTGAGCCGAATCGAGTTATCAAAGAATCTCATAATTATTGCATTTATAAACAAATTGCGCTATCAGCCTACGATACTGGCACGTTTATGATTCCCTCGTTATCGGTAACGTATCATACTATAGGCAGCAATTTGTTGACTACTCTGCAATCCGAGCAGATAAGTATCAGAGTTACTGCTCCCAGTGTGGATTTGAGTAAGGATATAAAAGACATTGACACAATCGAAAGTGAGAATAATGCAGTTACACAACCATTTTTCTCTCTTGCTATTTTTATAAAAGCCGCTGTAGTCCTTGCTATTGTAATTTTAATCATATATATTTTCAGAAAATCGAAGAAGAAAAGCATGGATTTCATTCCTCTAACAAAAATCGAAATTGCTAAGAACACACTGAATGAATTCGTTATGTTATACGAGGCTATTGATAAAGATACTCTGTGTGGGCAAATTGAAGGAATGGATTACTTGCTGCGTTTATTCGTAGACAAGGTTAATTTATTTTCATCGGATAGTATGACTGATAGCGAATTTGCCGATACTCTTACTGGTATTGAAATATTGAATGTAACTGCTGAATCTGCTATTCGTTACTCCGAAATCGTTACCCAAGCCAAGTATTCCGATAGATCGAAATGCAACGAGGCGGATTATATTGATGTTTACAGCTTCGCGAAAAATATAATTGAAAATTATATTAAATTTCATGAAAGCGAAAGGAAAAACTAATGTGGGAAACGGTATTCAGCGGTTTCGAGTTGTTAAGACCTGAGGCGTTGTACCTATTGATGCTAATTCCTGCGCTAATCGTGCTGAGAATTGTTTTTAGAAAAAGACGTTTGAAATGGTTTTCTATTCCTGATTTTCATCCTTATCATTCAGTGAAACCAGCGCTCAAACAGCGATTAAATTGGATACCATTTTTATTGAGAATAATTGCGCTCTGCTCATTGGTAATCGCTTTGTCTTCGCCGAATACTGTAAAACAAGTCGCAGAGCCGGTCGAGGGCATTTCGATAGCCTTGGCTATCGATGTATCCAAGTCCATGCTTACGGACGATATTCTCCCGAATCGCCTCGAAGCTGCAATAGCCAATGCTTCGCGGTTCATCGACAAGCGTAAAAACGATAAAATTTCATTAACAGCTTTTGCAGCAAGAGCCATTACTCTATGCCCTCTAACGCTTGACCATGATGTATTAAAAAATATTTTAAATGCAGCGCCCAATCTTAATTTGCCGGACGGAACAGCAATTGGCGACGCAATTGTAAATGCTGCGGCAAGGCTTAAGGATGACACTTCGTCAACAAAAATCGTTTTATTGATAACCGACGGCGAAAGCAATGCCGGAATAGTCGCTCCAGAAGAGGCATCCGCTATTGCAGCGCTTTATGGTATCAAGGTCTATTCCATTGTTATAGGTGAAATGAATTCTTACGAAAACTTGAAATTGTTAATGATGATTTCTGGAAAAACTAACGGCAAATTTTATTCTGCAAATGGTAATTCGGCTCTGGCAGATATTATCAACGTTATTGACAAACTTGAGAAAACACATTTCGAGCCTTCGTTCAAGGCAGTTTATTATGATTTGAGTTTTTTTTTCTTAATAATTGCGCTGATGCTGCTTTTTACAGAGCAAATATTGAGCAGGACTATGTTTCGGGTTATTCAACCATAAAAAATATTACTTGCTGCCTAACGTTAATATATTTGCTGATATTGATTTTTGATTTAAGCTGAAAATGATGAAAAAAGGAACAAAACTTCTACTTGTGATAATAGGTGTAATTGCTATAAATGCAGTCACTTATGCACAAAAATTATTGATACCTATGGATTTATCGCAAACTGACCACCTTAAAGCGTATGGCATTACATATTGGTTGTTGGAAAAGGGTGTTGAGGTTGATTGGCTGCTGAATTACCGCGGCGGTTCGTTTTTTGCGCCATATTCGGAAGTGGCTGCCGCCGAGTGCCGAATTCGTGGAGTATCCTTCGATGTTGTCGATGGAGCAACAGCTGCGGCAATTTATTCCGAAGTGCAAAGCGACAAAGTCAATGAAGATGTCGTTCGACTGGAAAAAGCTCCACGGATAGCCGTTTATGCGCCTCCCGGGACATTGCCTTGGGATGATGCAGTGCTTTTGGCGCTAGATTATGCCGAAGTGAAACATGATATAATTTGGGACGAAGAGGTGATTCGAGGCAAACTTGTTGATTATGATTGGCTGCACTTGCATCACGAGGATTTTACCGGACAATACGGCAAGTTCTGGGCTAATTTCCATAATGAACCGTGGTATATAGAGCAAGTAACGCTTAAGGAAAACATGGCTCGAAAACTTGGTTTCGCCAAGGAATGCGAACTGCAAAAGGCGGTGGCTCTGAAAATCAGGGAATATGTGGCTTCGGGCGGCTTTTTGTTTGCGATGTGCAGCGCTACGGATTCTTACGACATTGCGCTTGCCTCGCTAAATGTGGATATTTGCGGACCGATGTTCGACGGCGACCCGGCTGACCCCGATGCAAACAATAAACTGGATTTTACGCAGACTTTTGCTTTCGAAAACTTCAAACTTATAATGGACCCATACATTTACGAATACGCAAACATTGACATACAGCCGAATGCAACACATAATCCCGAATCGGATTACTTCACGCTTTTCGACTTTTCCGCTAAGTTTGACCCTGTGCCGACTATGCTAACTCAAAGCCACGCAAACGTAATCCATGGTTTCATGGGGCAAACAACGGCTTTTCATAAAGACCTAATAAAAAAATCCGTTACAATACTTGCTCAGCGCGAAGGCACCGACGAAGTGAAGTATATTTGCGGCAATGTTGGCAAAGGTTCGTTTGCATGGTATGGCGGACATGACCCCGAAGATTATCGTCATATGGTCGGCGACAAACCGACGGATTTGCGACTACACAAGAATTCGCCAGGATATAGGCTGATTCTAAATAATGTGCTATTTCCTGCCGCTCGAAAGAAGAAACTTAAAACCTAAACACATTATGCGCAACGAAGAAATTCAATTTCATGCTGAATTTGATGAGCTGCCTTTTTGGTCTGCTCCGTTTGGCATGCTGTTGCTTGATTCGATTCCGATGCAGGGCGTAAAAAACGCGCTGGATATTGGCTCCGGAAGCGGTTTTCCCGCGATTGAAGCGGCAATGCGCTTCGGTAATGCTGCAAAAGTTTATGCGCTTGATTCTTCGGCTTGCTGTTGCGACAAGATTAAAGAAAAAGTCGAAATAATGTCTGTGGGTAATGTTTTCCCGGTCTGCGCCGATGCTTGTAATTTGCCTTTTAATAACAACTACTTCGATTTAATCATTTCGAACAACGGCTTTAACAACATTCATCCATTGGAAACTGCCGCTGCAGAGACTTACAGAACATTAAAGCCGAAAGGCAGCTTGGTTTTTACATATAATACAAACGATACTTTTTTGCAATTCTATCAATTTTTTAAAGAAAGTTTAGCGGAAAAACGCTTGGACAGTATTATTGCTGATGTTGAACGACACATTGAACATAAGCGTCCGTCAATTGAGCGAATGAAGGAAATATTCATATCCGCAGGATTTGAATTCAAAAGTTGCCGTGAAGAAAGCTTCTGCTTCCGTTTTTCAAGCTCTGAAGCTGCATTTGGGCATTATTTAATCAGAACTGCATTTTTACCTGTCTGGGAAGCCATCGCTGGCGAAGATATCTTTTCAGACATTTTGGAATCGGTGAAAATAAAGCTGAATCAAGTTTTAAAGAATAGCGACTGTATTAAATTTAACGTACCGATGGCTTGTGTATCGTTCATGAAATAAAGGTTATTTTAAATCGATAATTCTAACGATTGCCTCATCCTTATTCAACATTCTCTGTAGCAGTCTTTGGGCTTCGTGGTTTATCTCTATAGTTTTTATATTTCTTACTTTTTTGAGTCTATCGGCAAGAAAAATGCCGTTGTTGCCAGAATAGCCGATGAGCAAGTTCCTGTCGTCGTTTTGAAGCATTTCTTCATAAGCTAAATCGGCCACCGGATACAAAGAAGGCATCCTGTCTAAAGCCACAGCCAATAGCGTCGTATCGTTCAAAGGAATATTGACCGCTACGAAGCTGCGGCGGGGCAATATTTGTATTTCATCAGTAGTATAATTGATTATAAACAGAATCGACGCTATAATTACAACTGATAGAGCAAGTCTGAAAGCGGCTATTCTAATCTTTTTCGATAGTGAAACATATAAAATCGCGGATGAAAGCATCAATGATAAGAAAACAATATTATCGCTCTTTATTGATGAAAAAGGCAGCGCTGCAGCCGTTTCGCATATGCTTTTAGCCAATTCGACCGCAACAATAGACGGCAAAGCAAAAAATGAAGCAAAACCAATTGAAATATACGAAAAGATTGTAGCCAGCAGCGAGTCCAGCATTGAAAAAATCATCAGCGGTATCACAAGAAGGTTTGCCAGCGGCGATATTACGGAAAAGTAGCCGAAATAATATGCCGTCAGCGGCGATATTATAACAGATGCCGCAACAGTCAATGACGTTGAGTTGATGAAATATGAAGCGAGTTGGTTCTGTGGTTTGAAAGCCACTGTTAGCCTTTGGTTAAGTAATGGATAGAACAATCCAATACCGAAAACCGCTCCAAAAGACATCTGAAATCCGACGGAGAGCAAGTATGGCGGATGAATTATCAGCAGAAGCATTGTTGTCAAAGCAAGTATGTTGAGCAGGTTTGCCCTCCGTTCCCGAACGTGGGCGAGGGCAAAGAAAGCAGACATGATACCAGCTCTTACGGCTGACGCCTGAAATCCGGTTATCGCAATATAAGCCGCAAGCATAATGATGAATACCACAAATTTCAGCTTTCGATTGGCGACAAAACCTAATAGCATATACACAACAGCGGCTACCACTCCGACATGCAAGCCGCTGACGCAAAGGACGTGGGCAACGCCTGAAATAATGAAATTGTCTCGGTCTGCAGCGGCTATTCGTGTTTTATCGCCTGTGAGCAACGCAATGACAATGCCTGAGACCGATTCGGGGAAAACAGACTCAATGCGATTTTGAAACGATGCACGGAGCTTAAATAATAGAATGTCTGCATTCCAATAGGAATCGATTCGATATATTTCCGAAGCCTTGCTGTAAGCCAGCAAAAGAGCCTCTTGATTTGCAGCGTATTGCGCTTCGTTGAAATCGTTTGCAAGCAGGCGTGGATGCGGTGTTCTAATCCGTGTAACGCCGCCGATGGAATCACCCGGCACAATTTTGAAGTCATTAATATTTGCAATTCTGAGAATTAAACCAGTATTTTCAAGATTGCCCAATGTTTCGCTGTTTAAGCTCGCATTTAATCGAACAATTGCAGAAGCCGAATCGCGGCGGATAATGTTTTGAACTTCCCCGCGAAAAGTGGTTTCAATCGGAATGATGATTTTGCTTGTTGTATTAAACAAATTACTTCGAGCCTCTGTGGCAATATAAAAGCCGCATACGGCGAAAATCAGGATATATGCCACTTTTCGATAATTGAGTTTCACTAAGGCGACAGAAGTAATAAAAACTACAGCAATAACGATTTTCAATGCTTGAGACCCCAAGTCGAAATAAAAACCGAGCGCTATACCGGCAAAAATAATTACCAGAGCTTTCATAGCCGGAATAGCTGTTAGTCGGTTTGCGGTAAATATTTCGTTGTTGATATTAGTCAATTTTTGCTTATTTTGCGAATTAAGATAAAATATTTAAAATACTGATTTTTTTGTTA
>CAYLSY010000019.1:0-14330 GCA_964386275.1 uncultured Hyphomicrobiales bacterium | reverse complement strand
AGAAGAGCGAATTTCTTTGCTCGCTGTAAATACTCGTATTGTTCTAAGCTCTTGACGTCCTCTATCGGTCTCTTTTTGAACGTAAGTACTATAAAATGAATAAGCTCTTTATGCTAATTAAGTAAATATAGTCTATTTACTAGTATTTTCAAAGAACATCTCAGCCCTGCTTACTCAGCGAGGGACGAGGGGTTATTTATATTTATTTACATTATGTATTTATGGCAATAGATGATTATTAAATGATTATTTTAAGTCAAATCAATACTTTTTCAGGGAACCTTGCCTTGTTTTAGCCTCTTCGTCCCACTGAGGGCAAATTTTTTCGAGCAGTTCGTTTTTGTCGGCATGTAGTTTTTCCATATCCAAGCCGATAAGTAATTGTGCCTTAGCTTTATTGCTGTAGTCGCCAAGTTGCGCAGGAATTGGCGCTCCGTGCTTTGCAAACAGCACATTTAGCAAGCCGCGGGCTTTTTCGGAGCGTTCAATCGATGTGCCAAGCACTCGCAGGGCTTCGACAGGCGAATGAAAACCCATTCCATTAGCGGCGGCGACCCAGTCCCAGCGCCATTGAGCCGAGCGAAGCAGCTTTTGAATCGGCAGCATTTCTTCGTCTGTCGCTCCGGCTTTCAAGGCGATTTGAGCTTCGAGTTGAGCCGCGGCAATAGATTTTTCTGCAATCCGGCGGATTTCGAATACACGATTTTGGCGGTCTTCGACATCTTTCCTAAGTTGTTCTTCGCTTTGGCGGTGGCAAACTTGGCACGAGGTCGAAATATAACGTAATGGACTCGTAATATGATGATTTGTAAACTTCACGCCGCCTTCGGTGCGATAGGGCATGTGGCAATCGGCGCATGAAACACCTCGAGCCGCATGAATGCCGGTCATATATAGTTCGTAATCCGGGTGTTGAGCCTTTAGCATTGGCGTTTTGCTTAACTTATGTTCCCAATCCTTGAATTCGATTTCGTTGTAATACGCTTCCATCGAGTCGGCTGAAAAGCCTTTGTCCCACGGAAAAGTTAAATATTTCCCATCTCCTTTAAAATAATACTCAACATGGCACTGGGCGCAGACCAGCGAGCGCATCTCGTTGTGTGAAAACGAATTAATATCCTTGCCTTGACGCTTAAACGCCTCGATAAGCGCTGGACGTGTTATTCGCAGCTTCATCGTGTTTGGTTCGTGGCAATCCTGGCAGCCAATCGGATTGACGATTTCAGAACCTAAATCGAACCACTTCGATTTGTAAAATTCTTCGATACCCATTTTCGCCATCATCCTTGGCACATCAGGACTTTTACATGTCCAGCATGTTGCCGGCATGGGACTATCGGCAACGCCTCCGGTCCGCAATATTCGGCGGATGTCTTCGATTGCAAAAGCATGACCGCGTCCCTGATTGTATTCCTTTGAAAAAGCGTAACCAGCCCACATTATGACCAATTCGGGGCTTTCTTCGAGATAATCGCGAAAAGCCGAGCCGCCATATTTTGTGCGGAATGTCGTATCGAGCATCATTAGGTATGTCTCATATTCACGGGGATAATTCTCGCCCCATACTTCGTTTCGCGGCTCCCATTCGGCTATTTCCTTGACAATTTGGAAACGAGCGCTCCGCTCGCTGCGGCGTTCAATTATCGAAGCGGTAAACAATCCAGCAACAAACACCAATACTGCTACCACTATGAATACGATGAGCCTTAATTTGGAATTTTTTTGTGCAGACTTAAATTCTTCCATATTTCACCTTTTTGTATTATATTTATTTTTCTCAATTATGAAAATTCGGCGATAATTACTTTACTTAATATCTGGAATTATTGCATATGGTGTCGACGACTGGCTCTTGGTTCTGCCATGTGGAACTTCTCGATGGCATTCCCAGCAAAGTTTCCCTTCGCCGGCTTGATATTTTTCAAAAGAAATTTCGCCGCATGATACTGGTTCGACAACGTCCGAATGGCAACGCAAGCAGTTTTCCTGGACAACCGTCTGTCCGGCTTCGTGCATTTGAATTACTTGTGGATCTAGCTTGAAAGTAAACATGAAAGCATGGCGCAGTCCATCGTTTGCCTTGAAATAGTATTTTCTTGCTATATTGTCGTGAGGGACATGGCAGTCATTGCAAACAGCAACCTGACGATGACTCGAATGCTGCCAAGTGGCATACTGAGTCGTCATTACATGACAATTTATGCAGGCTTCGGGCGAATCCGACATATAAGAAACAGCATTTGATATTTGAATTATTAATACAAGAAGCCCTGCCAATACCGATAGCATTATGTAAAACGGCAGCCTAAGCTTCCCTGTCGGCACGATTCGCTCGAAGAACAATTTGAACTTGCATTTTTTATTGCATTGTTCCATATCCATTGCATTTATTTGTGATTAGCTTAATAATAGGATATTTTAATCTTTTTTGTATTTTTACAGTAATGCAATAATATTAAAACAAAAAATAAATTCCAAAAGAAAAGAGGTTTTTATGAAAAAAGTTCTAAGATATTTAGATATAAGTCGTTATCCGCTGTTAACTGTATTACTTTTTCTTGTTTTTTATTCTTCTACTTGGCAAGCATCAGCGCAACAGGAGCAGATTTCGCTATCGGAGCGTTTGAAAAAGCATGTCCAATACCTTGCTTCAGACGAACTCGAAGGGCGCTATCCGGGCAAGCCCGGCAACAAGCTGGCAGCAGACTATATAGCCGCTCAATTCAAAACATATGGTCTTCGGCCACTCGGAAATGAGTATTTTCAATTTTTTAATTTCACAACTGGTTTGAATGTCGATAAAGAGTGTGATTTAGCATTCTCGGTTTTAATCGAAAAACCCGGCGTGCCGCGCGAAATGCTCAAACCAATCGAGAAGAAATGGGCTGTTGGAGTTGACTGGCAGCCATTGGGTTTGACGACAAACAACACACTAAGCGGAGTTGAAGTCGTGTTTGCCGGATACGGTATATCCAGCGCCGAACAGAAATATGACGATTACGAAGGAATCGACGTAACCGGAAAAGCAGTCGTAGTCCTTACGGAAACGCCCTGGGTCGATAAGAAAATGAGCGAATCGGCTATCTACGAAGAACTAAAAAACAAAACTATAAATGCCCGCAACCACGGAGCTGTTGCTGTTATTTTTGTCAAAAAGCAGGGAGACTCGTGCGACGTTTTCTTTCCGCTTAAAGAAGAGCGTATGTTTAATAATTCCGGCATTCTTGTGCTGCAAGCGACTAGAACATCGATTTCCAAGATGTTTCATCGCGACGCGCAGCTCTTTCCGGCAGAAAAAGAAATAACAAAGAGCAAGAAGCCCAAAAGCTTTTTAATCAAAAACATAAAATTAGCTCTGACAATCAAACTCAGCAACCAAGAAGTTGCAGTGCCAAATGTCGTCGGTATGGTCAAAGGTGCCCAAATACCTGATGAATACATTGTTGTCGGTGCTCATTTCGACCATCTCGGCTGGGGCGGCTCAAATTCCATGCACCAAGGCAAACCTGCAATACATAACGGCGCAGACGATAATGCCTCAGGTGTTGCCACTATTATTGAATTAGCATCCGAAATCGCAAAGAAACCTTTGAAACGCAGCGTGATTTTTATCGCTTTCAACGGCGAGGAAGAAGGCTTGCTTGGTTCTGCTTATTACACTAAAGAGCCGCTCGTTCCCCTTGAGAAAACTGTGTTCATGATGAATTTCGATATGGTCGGACGCCTTGCCAAGGATAAAAAGCTGAATATTTTTGGAATCGGCTCTTCGACCGGCTTTGGGGCAATTGTGGATTCAATATCGGCGCTCGATTCATCAAATGTCGTCAAGGCTCAATCTGCTTATGGACCAAGTGACCAGTCCTCGTTCTACTATAAAGGGATACCAGTCATGTTCCTTTTCACCGGCGTTCATGGAGATTACCACAAACCTTCGGACGATTGGGACAAACTTAACTACGATGGAATGGCAAAGATTTCTAATTTTGCATTGAAAATTCTCGAAACCGTTGGCAATGCAAAAAATAAACCGGATTATATTGAAGAAATTACTGACCCGGACGAAAAGCCGAAAATGAACGCTCCGGGCAATGGCGCTTGGTTCGGCATTGTTCCGAATTTCGAAGAAAACCCCAAAGGCTTCCTTATTTCCGGCACCAGCGACGGCAGCCCCGCTCAGAAAGCCGGTCTAAAGGCAAACGACATCATCACGACTTTCGATGGGGCGGCTATTAAGAATCTTTACGATTTGAATTTTGCAATAAAATCACATAAACCCGGAGACGAAGTCGAAGTCATTATCCTACGCGGAGATAAAGAAATGAAAATAAAGGTTACATTGTCTTCGAGGAAATAGTATGTGGTTGAAACTTGTTTAAAGTGAATTGATTTTATTTAATAATTGGTTATCATCAATTACTAATTCATGGTGAACATATGAAAAAATATCCCTATTCTTTTTTTGTTTTACTATTCATGATGCTTACCGGCTGTACATTGACATACAATGGGCAAGAAATAGTCGAAAAAGCCAACGATGCCCGCACGAATAAGTCCAGTTGCAACAAATTGAAGGATGCAAGCATCCCAATATTATTCGAGCAGGGAATCGGCATTACTTACTTCACTATTGTCGGTATTGAGGAGGTTAAGGATATAAACTACGAGCCGGGCAGAATGAGAATCAAGCTGCACCTTGCTTTTTGCGATAATCTGCCATTTGGAATGGATTATGCTCAGGAGTTCAAAACGTTTGTAATTTCTGGCGCACCAGAGCTTAGGAAGACAGAAAAAGGTAAGGAAATCTTTTTAAATAATGTATTTATGGCAAATACATTCAATTGCTATACATTTGGCGAGCCTTTCCAAACGCTGTGTTTGAAAGGCGATAACGTCATCACCGGTTTAATGAACGCAATAATTAGTATATTCTCGAACGACGTGCCTATTTGCAGATTTACTGGAATTTCAGCTTACCTTGTCGATAAAATCGAAGTAATTGATGGCAGCATTAAAGTAAAATGGTCACTGTTTTAAAACATGAATAAGCTATATGATAAACACCGCATTATTGGTAATTGAAGTGCAAAATGATTTTATGGATAATGGCTCATTGCCCGCAAAGGACACTGCAAGCCTTGTCCAGCCGCTGAATCACTTGTTAAAATGGGTTGAGTCGAACGATTTAAAGTGTATTTTTACTCGCGATTGGCATCCTGCGAATCATTGTTCGTTTGTTAATTACGGCGGCATTTGGCCACCACACTGCGTTCAAGGAACAAAAGGTGCAGAGTTTGCCTCGGGCGTGCGTGTGCCGAATTTTTCCACAATAATTGATATTGAAACCGAACCCCAAGACAATAATCCTCGTTGCTCGGCATTTGAAAATACAGATTTGGAGCGCATTTTGAAAGAAGCTAATATCCACAGCCTTGCCGTGTGCGGTATTGCGACTGATTACAGCGTAAAAACAACTGTTTTCGATGCTTTGAAATTAAAATTTGATGTAACCGTTCTTACTGATTTGGTAAGACCTATTGACGTTGCACCGGGAGACTCGGCAATAGCTTTGTCGGAGATGTTGGCTGGCGGAGCAGCGCTAATGACAAGTTCCCAGTTTGTTAATTATTCTAATAACGAATCTCATTGATATTTTCATGTCTAACGTCGCCATCAATAACGGCAATCAGGAAAAACCACGCTTCGGCAAGCGTTGGAAACTATATTCAGTCATCCTTTTATTATGTTCGCTTTTAATTGCCGTAATCGTCAAGCTTTTTTTTATCCAAATTTTCGATAATGCTTATTACAAGGAAACTGCGCGCCGGCAGCACGAAACCCGCATTCCGCTTATGGCTGAACGCGGCAAGATTATCGACCGTAACGGCAAACTTCTTGTTTCTACAGTAAAATCAATTTCTTATGCGATTGACCCTGTTGTGTTAACTGACTACTCCGAGCGGCTAAGGATAGTAAAAGCTGTCGCCGCTGTCAGCGGAGCCTCCGAGAGCGAATTGATGGCTAAGATTGAATCCGCTCAAGGCTCATTCGTATGGCTGGCTCGTGGGATTATGCCCGGCAATGCAACGCGGGTCGATACTATTTCAACTCACGGTTTTATAAAAATAAACGAGCCCAAACGGATTTACCTTTACGGAACTGCAGCCTCGCAGCTTCTCGGCACGACAGACATAGACAACAACGGCATGAGCGGAATCGAAGCCGCCTATGATACAATTTTGAAGGGAAAGCAGGGTATGATGTCTGTTTATCGCGATGCAACCGGTAAAGTGCGTCCGTCTGCAGCTCTTCCGATGCAAGCTCCGGAAAACGGCAAAACTATTCAACTGACTATTGATATTGAACTTCAGCAAATTCTCGAATACGAATTAAAAATCGGCGTCGAGCAAAGCGGCTCGGCTTACGGAACTGCAATTGCAATCAATCCCGCTACCGGCGAAACGCTTGCCATGGCGAGCTATCCGGGCTTCGACCCCAATAATCCCCAGTCCGGCACGGCTGAACTTATGCGCAACCGCTGCGTAACTGATATTTACGAACCCGGCTCAACATTCAAGATTGTAACTGCCGCAGCGGCTTTGGAGGAGGGTATTGTCAATCCGCTCACGCCTGTTAACGGACTTGGCGGCTTGGCGGATTTCAACACTTATAGAATCAAAGACGAGCATCCGCTTGGCGCCACATCTTTTGCCGAAGCGGTTGCATTCTCGAGCAACATTGTGTTTGCCGACATTGCCAATAGATTGGATAACAATATTTTATTTCGTTATATTCGAGATTTCGGCTTTGGGCTTTCTTTGGCGAGCGGCATTCCGGGCGAGGTTTCGGGTAAAGTTAAAAGTATTGAGGATTACGACGAGCCGACCAAACGCTTTCTTGGATTCGGCTACGGCATTGCCGTTACTCCTCTGCAAATTTTAAACTCTTATTCGGTTATTGCTAATAAGGGAATAATGATGAAACCTTATGTCGTTTCGAAGGTTATCTCTCCGAACGGAGATACATTAGAATCTACAAAGCCGCTGCGGATGCGGCAGGTTGTATCGGAAAAGACGACAGAAACGCTAACCAAGATGCTAACGGAAGTTGTTGAGCGGGGAACAGGCAGCCGAGCTAAGGTGCCTAAGTTGAAAATAGCAGGCAAAACTGGCACTTCACAGCAAATCGAAGGCAGCCAGTACTCAAAAACTGATTATAATGCTTCGTTTGCAGGTTTTTTTCCTGCCGACGAGCCAAAAATTGCGATGCTTGTGCTGCTTGATAAGCCGCGTGGGGATATTTATGGAGGAAAGGTTGCAGCGCCCATTTTTGCGTCGATTGTAAAAAGGTGGATAGCTGCAGAACCGGCTTTTGCTGCGAACAACTCTCTGAGCGAAGCATCAGGTAATATTTTATATGTTCCGGATTTCAGGGGGATGTTCTACGGCGATGCGCTGAAAATTGCAAAAGCATTCAATCTCAGCCTTGATTTTCATGAGGATACGAATAGTGTTATTCTCTACCAAACTCCCGCGCCTCGAAGCTATATCAATTTAGCGACAACGATAAAACTTCGCTCCGAGCGACAAGATTCGCTTGCGACACAGGCGCAAGAACAGCCGTCATTAATCGGTTTGTCCCTTCGCAAAGCTGTCGCAATACTGAATTCAAAAGGTATAGCTTTTAAAGTCTATGGCAGCGGCAAAATCGTTTCCTTGAATTACGAAAAGGATAAAACCGGAAAAATAATTTGTAATTTGCATTGTAGTTTGAAATGATAAGACTTAATAACAGAAATAATTTGCTGCCGGTCTTTTTCACTCTTTCTTTAATTGTGTTCATCAACATTGGCGGCAGCGAAATTCAGCCATGGGATGAGGGTTTGTATGCCATGCGCGCTCAAAGCATTTTGCTCGGCGACGATGCATTAGACCAAACCGATACAGCAATCGGAGGTTTATACTCATCGACAAATCCACCATTAGCTGTATGGGGTATGGCGTTTTTCATGAAGATTGCCGGTAGTAATCCTTTAGGAGTAAGGTTTTTTTCTGCATTATGCTCTTGTGCAGCTGTCGGTTTGTTCTATCTTATTGCGCAGCGGTTTCTGGAAAACGATTATGCTGTTGCAGCCGCTCCGGCGTTGATTGCTACCGCAGTATGGAACATGTATTCGCGTCAGGGCATGCTCGATATTCCGCTTATTACATTCTGTCTGCTTGCGCTTTTTACAATTATAAAATGCCTCGAATCGCAAAGGACAGCTCATAAAGCTGCATTTGCGGCTTTATTCGGTATTGCATTGGCAGCTGCTCTTATGACTAAGATAGTTCTGTCGTTGCTGCCACTCTTTTTTTTAGGTATTTTATTTTTCCAAAAAGAAAAAATTTTTGAACGGAACATGCTGCTCATTGCCTCAATCGGAGGTATCGCTCTGGCTGCGCCTTGGTATATATCGATGGCTGCAAAACATGGCTGGGAGTTCGTTTCGGCATTGTTTTTGCCTCATCTTTATTCTGCTGTTGAAAATAACACTCGACAGCTCGGTATTTTGTATTATTTCAATCAGTTGCTGATTTCCAATCCTTTGTTTTTAATGTCGCTGCTCTTATCTTTTTTACTTTTTTTCAAAAAAATCAGAGTAAAAATCTATGCCAACGAATCGGATACTTTTCTACTGAACCTTTTTTCGATATGGTTTATAGCCGGTTTTACGCTTTTTACAATAGCGCCAACGAAAATGCCTCATTATCCGGTTTATTTGGTTCCGCCTGCTATTTTATTGGCGCTCAAAGGTTTCGAGCGTGGCGACGTTCTCTTTAAATCATATAAACAGCAATTAGCGCTGATTGTCGCTCTGGTGGCTACTCTTCTCTTTGGCTTTTCATTCGGATTGAGGCAAAGCATTAAGGAAATGCTTGCTTTTCGCTCTGTAGACTTTGAATTAATTGGACTTATACTTGTATTTATTTTCGCCTTTTTTGTTTTGCTAAACATCAGGCATGATTCCATTATTCGGGCAATCCGAATTACTTTCAGAAATATATGGATTGCCATTTTAATCGTAATTTCAGTAAAGACAATAGTATCAAATTTAAGTCCGCCAAAAAGCGCATCAACAGGGGCTGTCCATACTGCTGCGCTGCTCGAAAAGAGCGGCTACAACTCGTTTGTATATTTATATCACGAGTATAATCCCGGTGATTCAATAAATCCGCAATTGGCTTGGTACACACGCGGTTGGACTGCTAACTGGCGAGCATACAAATCTTTTGTGCCGGTTGCGCTAAGACCGGGAAAATTTGATGTTAAAAACTTGTACAAAACCGAACAATACGACAACATCCCGCTTGTTTACTATGTTACTGGCGATTGGGAAGTAGCCCAAAAAATTGTTGAAGAATTAGCTGAAACACGCAATATTATCGATTTTACAAAAAACTATTACATTTTTGGTAGAAGAATTAACAAAAATAAAACCGGCGGCTACATATAACCCAAATACACAAAATTCGAAGCCTTGCAGAGCAGCGCGAAGTGTCCATCTTCGTAACTTAAGCGCTTAAAATAGGTGGTTGCTGCAATTTATTATATTAACGTCAATAGTTCCTTCGCAAAAGTGTATCGGTCAGCCAGCATAACATTTCTTTATACTCTGATTGGGGCAGCTTCTCCAAATTGGACTTTGCTATTCGGTAGAAAGAGTCGATTTCTGTAGCAATGTCGTTAAAAACGCCGTATTGCTGCATCATCGCTCGCACAGCTGGGACTTTTTCTTCCGGCAAGCCATGGTGGATATAGAAGTTATCGAGCAGTTTGCGTGATTCCAAGTCGAGCGCCTTTTCATTTGCTTTTAGAATCAGATAAGTCTTTTTACCTTCAATAATATCCTGTCCAATTTTTTTACCGAAATTAGCTTCATCAGCTGTCAAATCAAGCAAATCATCCTGCAATTGAAAAGCGATGCCCAAATTCCAAGCGTATTCTTTAATTAATTTTAACAAATCCTCGTCGGCATCGCCGCATCGAGCGCCGATTGCAGCGGAAGCGGTAAGCAGCGCCGCCGTTTTCTTTTCAATCATTTCAAAATAATCGGCAAGAACAACCGACGGTTTGCGGTCAAATTCCATATCGAGCGCCTGGCCTTCGCATACTACTATTAAAGCTTTTGTAAATTCTTCGTAGATGCGGCTTGCCGAGCGGTTTTGTTCGAAGTTCGGCAAAAGCGCATAAGCGCAGCCGACCATAACGTCGCCAGTTAAAATTGCAGTTGGCTCGTCCCATTTCAAATGGATGGTCTGGCGTCCTCGGCGGAATGGGGAATTATCCATCAAATCATCATGCGCAAGAGTGAAATTGTGCAGGATTTCGATTGCAACGGCTCCGTTCAGCGCTCTTTCGGGTTCGCCACATACTGCGCCACAGCAAATCATTGCCAGCATTGGGCGGATTCGCTTGCCGCCGGAATCCATTATATAACGGAAAGGTTCGTAAATAGAAGTCGGATGCTTGATTTTAACGTATTCGTCGATTTTTTGTTCGACGATTTTCAGCATTTCCAAGTATTTTTCGCGGTAGTCGGTCATTTTAACTCCTGATGTAATATTTTCCGGGCAATTGCCTTACAAATCCTTTTAATTCAAGATTCAACAGCGAGACAAGAAGATTGCTAATATCGAGTGAGCAGTCTGCTGCTAATGCGTCAATGTGAAGCGGTTCGTAGGTTAACTTCGAAAAAACAGCTTCCTCGTTTTTGTTAGAAAACTGAATATCTATATTTTCCTGAAATAAATTATCTCTTTCGTTTTCGTTCAATCCCATGTCTTCGCAGACCTGCTCAGGCGATAGCGCAATTGAGGCTTTCGATATTTTTATTAATAAATTGCAGCCGGCGCTTTTCTCGGAATTGATATTTCCGGGTATAGCGTATACATCACGCTGTTGGTCGAACGCAAAGTTCGCTGTGATTAATGCGCCGCTTTTCTTAGGCGCTTCGACAACAATAGTGGCTTTCGATAGTCCGCTGATAATCCTGTTTCTTTGGGGAAAGTAACCGGGAAGAGCCGTAGTTCCGCATTTGTATTCAGAAATTATTGCGCCGCCGGAATCGACGATTTTATCTGCAAGCTCTTTTGCATATCCAGGATTAATGCAATCTATGCCGCTTGCAATGACTGCATAAGTGATACCTCCGGCTCTGATAGCAGCTTTGTGGCATATCGTATCGATGCCCATCGCCATGCCGCTAACGATAACGATTCCTCGCCTAACAAAATATTCGGTGAAGCGCTCTGCGGTGAGTTTTCCGTAAACCGAACATTTGCGAGTGCCGACAAATGAAGTGCAGGCAGCGTCGGGATGTTGTAAAATCCCGCGAACGAATAGCAATACAGGCGGCAAAGGTATTTCGCGAAGCAAAACGGGATACTCATTGTCCCAGATCGATACTATTCTTGCTCCCGCCATTTCACAAGCATCAATTTGCCTTATCGCTTCTTGGCGTTCTTTCGCAAGCGATTTATCAAAGAATTGCTGTTGAATGATATTTTCATGAGATTTCGATGTTAAATCTGCTTCAACAATTGAGGAAATTGATTGTCTTCGCTCAACTATTGATTTGAGCATTGCCGAGTTGACGCCTTTTACCATTGATAGTGTCAAAATATCTTCGAGAGTCCATTTTCCGGGATAAGCCATGTATTTTATCTAAATAAATATTAAAGAAGAATTATTAGTTGAAACCTTGACTCGACCTGAAATCGCATGCTTATAGTAACTTCTGAAAAATTCAACAAATGAGTCATTTCGGGCTTGACCCTGAATCCATCTTGCAGCTTGGCACACACTTTGAAGGATGGATGCCCGAAAACAAGTTCAGCATGACAACATCATTTTTGTTTATTTTTCAGAGGTCTCTTATAATGAATTTATGTCATTTCAATAAGTATATGATACTATTATGTAATTGTTGCTTTTAATTATCACTGTTTTGAATTGAAAAGTGGTAATCGCCACTTTAAATTAATTCACAACTCACACGAAAAATGATTTACTTGTTTTCAAGATTGCTCATAGTATTGCTTTTCAGTAAATTTTCAATATATTTAATGTTTTCGGAAACATCGTCGTAAGTCGGATGAATATTATATGCTTGCTTTAAAAAAATAAGCGCTTCGTCATATTTTTCCAATTTAGCAAGGCAGAACCCAATTCTGCTATAATTCAAAGCCAAATCCAAATCATAGGCAAGTGATTTTTTGAATGCAAGTGTATCGTAACGGCTAAAATCCACACCACTTAAGTTATTATTTAATAAAGTCATTATATTATTTTGCTGTTCAGGAAGATTAGAACAAGAAACATAGGAAAAAACTAACATGTCGTGGTATTGGCTTTTAATATCCAAGCGATTTTCCAGTGCAATTCTGTATGCCGCAAGCGAGCTGTCCCAAATGTGTCGGTTCATGTATCCGATAGCGATTTGCATGTATTTATCAATTCGTGTATTATTGCTTTGTTTAGCCAATTCGTGATATTTAACAAGATTTACTGAATCCTTCGTTTCGAGGGCAATATCGTATAAATTATTGTATGCGTTTAATTTAAATAAAGTGTCGAGTTCAATCGCTTTCTCGAAGCAAGCGGCAGCATTTTTGTAATCCTTGGATTTTTTATACGTAACTCCCATGTTTATATATGCTTCAGCAAAGGATGGATAAATTTTTATAGCTTCATTATAGCATTGCAATGCCTCTTTGAAATTACCCCGCTCTGAATATATTACTCCAAGTTTAACTTTTTCTCCGGCTTCAATTTTCCGTTCTTCGACAGTAAAATCGAGCAACAAGTAAGGATTAGCTGCATAAACAATTGAAAAAACAACAAGAAGAAACCAAACCGTAATCATCATTGCAGCAACTGCTTTATCAAAATTTGTCGCTTTCGTGCTTTCGTTGGCGAGCGGCGCTGTTTTTAATGCTTTTTCCTTATGTTTCATTGTCGTTAAGACTTTTTTTATTGGAATAAATATAACTAATTACTTTAATTGCCGTAATGAATAACGATGATGGCGTTTTTTTCCATTCTGATTCTATTGTATTCATCGATTGCATCCTTGTAATTTCGAACAACAACCTGAATTCCGCTGCCGTTCAGATGGTTGTATAAGAAATATGTGTTCTTCATCGGATTGACGCTTGCTAACTGATTGGGAACATAAGGTTTGTTAGTCAAGGCAAACAAGATAATATCGGGATAGAAATCATTGAGTTTGCTTAAATCTCCTTTTTTAAGTTCGCTTTTTTTGTCGACAAACCGGAAAAAGCCATCGGATGTAATCAAAACATCAAAGTACGGAAGTGGTATTCCCTTGTAAACAATAAAGTTATTGCCGATAGACATTAAACCTTTGTCCTTGTTAATGACAAAGGATGTTCCAAGGGCTATTGCCAGAGCCGCAAAGAAAATAATAAAAGCCCGGAAAAATAATTTCCTTTGTGATAAGTGAATGCAAAAGAATGTAATTAAAGCCGCAGACAGAACGATTACCGTAAGTTGCAGCCAATAAATTGAATTAGTCAAATTTGCGCTGAAAAACAAAAATTCGAAAGTAAATAAACCCTGCAATGCAATAAGCGAGTATGGTGATTTGATATAATCTTTGAGCTTTTTCTGTCTGATTTTGAACTGCTTAATTACTTCGCCTTGACCGATGAAGAAGAAAATCAATATATTACCCAGCCATAGCCCCCACATATCTTTCGCAACATCAGACAAATCGAAAACTCTATTTGAAATAAAGACTTGCACGCCTTCATCGAAAAGCGAAATCGCCAAACCCCTAAGAAAAGTAATGATTATTATCCTATGAATAGGAACATCCTTCGTGCTTAAATACCTATAAGAAATTACTGTAAAAAAGCAGTAAGCCAAGTAATGCCAATTATTTTGCAAATCATAGAACTTGAAATTCACATAAAAATCCGAAACGCTTTGACCCACAAATAGCATAGCAATGACAAAAAGCAGGGTCAAAAGTCGAAAACGTGTGATTTTTTTGATATTTACAAATAGTAACGCTAATAATGGTGGAATCACTATCAGCAGTACGAGCGGTATTCCTATTCCAAATATATCAATTATTTGTCCGGCTGTATTTCTAAGCGTTAGCTGCAAATAGTTCTGCAGCATGATAAATGGCATAGATACAACAAGAAAGGAAAATAGCAGCATGCTTGTTCTTGGCACAAGGATTTTGTCGATAGCAGCTTTTATACTAGGCATTTTTGTTTAATAGGTAAACATTTGAAATTTTTTTGCTTTCCAAAATAACT
>CAYLSY010000018.1:0-14485 GCA_964386275.1 uncultured Hyphomicrobiales bacterium | reverse complement strand
AAAACTCAAACAAAACAAAGGAAAATCCGATGAAACTTATCTTTTTGGGGCCTCCGGGAGCCGGCAAAGGCACACAAGCCGAAAATCTTTGCAAAGACTACAACATAATCCAAATTTCAACAGGCGATATCTTCCGCGCCAATATGAAAAACTCGACCGAACTCGGCAAAAAAGCAAAATCCTATATCGATGCTGGAAACCTTGTGCCGGACAGCCTCGTCATCGATATGATTAAAGAAGAACTGAAAGATAAAAAATACGAATCGGGTTACCTTCTCGACGGCTTTCCACGCACAGTTGCCCAAGCCGAAGCTTTCGACTCGATGCTGGCGGAATCGAACCAAAAAATCGACGCCGTACTCGTACTCGAAGTGCCAAACGATGAACTGCTAAAGCGTTTGACTGCGCGCCGCGTTTGCCGCGTCTGTGGTAAGTCTTATCACCTGATTTATAATCCGCCAAAAACCGAAGGCATTTGCGATGCTGATGGCGGCGAGCTTTATCAACGCGACGACGACAAAGAAGAGCCCATTTTGAATCGACTGAAAGTCTACGAAAACCAGACTTTTCCGTTGATTGAATATTACAAAAAGCAAGGTTCGGCACGCATGATTGACGGATTGGGAGCGATTGAAGAAATTTACAATAGGATTAAAAAAGCACTCGGCTGAGGATTAATCTGGTGAAGATAGCCTCTTTTTTCTTGGTGTTATTAATTTCTCAGATGAATTGTAATAGATATTAATCCATACAAACAATTGAATTTTCAGATAATATGAAGATTCATACACAACACGCGCCCCATTTCAAAAGCGTGGTCTATATATATGTGAAAAACAGCTTTCACTATGACTCATAAAAATGCGCTCCTCGACTGATTCTATCTTCGGAAGCGGCATTGGCGACGGCGACAGCGGTTTGGACGCCGTTGCGGAGTTCTATCATAGAGCGGGTCATTCGCGCTTTTTGATAAAACTGTTCAATTTCGGTTTGCAAATGTCTTAGAATTGTTCGCGCTCGCTGCAAACGCTGCTTTGTGCGTACCAATCCGACGTAGTTCCACATTGTGTTCTTGATATTGAGCCAATCTTGAGCAATCAAGGCTGGGTCGATGTATTCTGTTTCGTCGCGCCATGGAAAGATATCTGGGTAATACTCATCTTCTAACGTAAAAGCCGCTGCATCTTTTCCGGCAGCCCATGCCCAGACAACGTTTTCAAGCAATGATGTCGAAGCAAGGCGGTTAGCGCCATGCACACCGGTGCAGGCTACTTCGCCAACGGCATACAACCGTTTAAGGGAAGTTCTTCCGCGAAGGCTTACTCCGACACCGCCACAGGAATAATGAGCAGCAGGCACTACAGGAATAGGCTCTACAGTAATATCTACTCCGGCATTCAAACAATGCGTATAAATATTAGGAAAGCGTTCTTTGAGCCAATCCGACGGGCGATGAGAAATATCAAGATACACGCACGGATGGTTAGTCTCAATTAAAGTTGAATGAATTGCACGCGCAACGACATCGCGGGGAGCTAGCGAGCCTCGCTCATCGAAATCACGCATGAATTCCCTTCCATTTTTGTCGATTAGCCGTCCGCCTTCGCCGCGCATCGATTCGGAAATCAGGAAACGGTCGCGCTCATTATAAAACGTCGTCGGATGGAATTGAATGTAATGCAGGTTGAAGCAACGCGCTCCGGCTCGCCACGCCAGAGCGATACCATCGCCTGTGGCTTCTAAGGGATTGGTGGTATGCAAGTATATTTGACCTAAGCCTCCAGTAGCAAGAATGGTTTTAGCGGCAAAAATCGTTATCACCCTGCCCGTCTCATTATCGAGAGCAAGAGCGCCAAAACATGCCGGTTTACGGTAAATATCGAGCGAGTTCGTGGAATGGTGCGACAAAGTCATCAAATCGATAACGGTATGATTCGTTATTATTGAAATATTGGGATGACTCAATAATTGCTTGGCGATTGATTCTTGGATTGTTTGTCCGGTCTGGTCTTTTGAATGGATGATTCTCGGAACGGAATGAGCGCCTTCTTTTGTCAAATCGAGTTCGTTATGGCTATCGCGGTCGAAATCCACTTGGAATCGTTCGATTAAGTATTCTTCGACAAGCTTCGGACCAAGTTCGCAAAGCAAATCGACAGCCGGTTCCCAGCAATGCCCGGCGCCAGCTTCCATTATGTCTTTTTTCAACTTAACTGGCGAGTCTTTTGTGCCGCGGTAGATGATTCCACCTTGAGCATAGCGGGTATTACCGCTGATTAATTCTTCTGTTTTTGTGACGATTGTTACTTTTCTGCCCAAATCGGCAGCCACGATTGCCGCTAATGCTCCGGCAAGTCCCGAGCCGATTACCAATACTTCAGTTATATTTTTTGTCATTATTTTTTTCAATAATTCTTACTTGATATTGCCCAAAATACGAATTAACGGTAGAAATATTTTTTGAAAAATTGGGGAATTTTTGTAAGTTAATGATTTAATCTTAAAAAGCTTAAAATTAATTAGCGGATATGCAATGACATCAACTCCAAAGCTTGTATTGCCCGATGTGGAAAACCTATCGAATATTGACATATACTTGTCCAAAGGCGGCTTCGACGCCTTTCGCAAATCCTTGGCGATGAAACCTGAAGACGTTACAAACGAAGTTAAAAAATCCGGCTTACGCGGGCGCGGCGGCGCTTGTTTTCCGACCGGACTGAAATGGACTTTCATGCCGAAAACTTCGGACAAGCCTAAATATTTAGCGGTAAACGGCGACGAATCCGAACCCGGCTCGTTCAAAGACCGACAGATTTTTGAGAAAAATCCATTCCAGCTGATTGAAGGCATATTGATTGCCGGTTATGCTATGGGCATAAATGCAGCATTCATCTACATTCGAGGCGAATACCACAAATGGGTAGATTTGATGCAGCGCGCCGTTGATACTGCCTATGAGCGTGGTTTTGCCGGAGCGAAAATGAGAGAGACATTCGGCAGCGATTATGCCATTGAAATTTTTGTGCATAAAGGAGCAGGAGCCTATATCTGCGGCGAAGAAACTTCGCAAATGACATCAATCGAAGGCAAACGCGGCTATCCAAGGGTAAAGCCGCCTTTCCCTGCTCAATTCGGTCTTTGGGGCTGCCCTACGACAGTGAACAATGTCGAAACAATCGCGACCGTGCCGGCAATAATGCGAATCGGAGCCGAAGAATTTGCTAAAATCGGAGCGCCGAAGCACCCCGGCACTTTGCTTTTCGGCGTAAGCGGCCACGTCAACAAACCCGGTGTTTATGAATTACCAACCGGAACGCTATTGACAGATATAATATACGACGTTTGCGGCGGAGTTCGCGGCAACAAGAAAATCAAGGCGGTAATACCCGGCGGTTCGTCGATGCCGCCGCTTCGTGGCGACGAAATCGACGGCGTTCGAATGGATGAAGAATCGCTCAAGCCCTTTGGAACGCATATAGGTACTGGAGGAATAGTCGTAATGGACGAGGATACCGATTTGGTAAAAGTTGCTCTGAGGATTGCGCATTTTTATCATCACGAATCTTGCGGCCAATGCACTCCTTGCCGCGAAGGCTGTGGATGGATGGAGAAAATTTTGAAACGAGTCAATGCAGGCGATGCCGTCAGCGAAGATTTGGACCTGCTCATCTCGATTGCTAACAATATCGAAGGCAGAACAGTGTGCGCTTTGGGCGATGCTGCCGCATGGCCCATTCGAGGCTTCGTTACAAAATTCCGCGAAGAATTCGAAAGAAAAGTAAAACAACAAAGAACTTTTATTGCTCCTAATATTGTTCATGGAAAAAGATTTACAGCTGAGACTCTGATTTTATCCTAAAGCAAGCTATTGCTTTAATCAAATCCAATTCAATTTTAAAGAAAAATGAAATTATTAAAAATTTACTCATTTTTCTTAAATTCTCATTAATTTCTCCTAATAAAGTGCAATCGCCACCATTTGTTTAGTTATTATTTTTTCTTGAATCAGTGGCAACCGATTCGATAATTGCGCAGATATGATTCTTAATAGTATATTTGTATTTATTTTTTTTTAAAAAGATACTTAAGTAATAAAGTAATTCTGATAACAAGTAAGCAAAGCGAAGATGCTATATACCGCTTATGATTGGATTCTACGCTTAGCCGAGAATAACAATTCCATTATTTGAATGGAATTCAGAATTATCAAATTAAATATTAGCAATGAAAAGGCTTGGAATATTCGGTGGCGCATTCAATCCGGTGCATTCGGCACATTTGTTGATAATCGATATATTTATCGATAAGTTGGCTTTGGATTGTTGCATTTGTGTTCCAACGTGGGTTTCCCCATTCAAAAGAGAAAACACCGAACAGGCTGCATCGCCCGAACACAGGCTCAATATGCTAAAACTGGCAATAGAGGGCAAAACTAAGATTGAAATCGACGATTTCGAAATTCGTAAACAAGGCATATCCTATACCATTGATACTGTGAGGCATTATAGGGAAAAATACTTCGATGCTGAAATTTTTTTACTGGTTGGAAGCGATAATGCTTTAAATTTCAATCACTGGAAAGATTATCGCGAAATTCTTGAATTAGTAACGCTTTGCATTGCGAACAGAAGCCCACTAAATAATTCAGATATTGAAAAAATCAAGGGATTTGCCGTGTATAGCCACAATTCGCCGGTTTTTCTTGAAAATCCTATTTACGAATTATCATCGACTATTGTTCGCGATAGAATCAAACAAGGAAAATCACTCGAAAACCTTGTGCCGGATAAAGTCAGGCAATATATTGAAAAAGAGCATCTTTATAGAACTTGAAGATATAACATCATGAAAAAAATTGATTCGATGTCGTCAATCGAAGGCAGGCAAGCGCTTTCGAAATTGTTTCTTGAGCTGAAGTATGAAAAAAATATTTCTGCTTTAAGTTGTTTGGCGGTTAGCTGGAAAGTATGCACAAACGAGCGTGAGCTAGCTAAACACAGTTCGCAGGAAGCAATTGTCGTGCATCCACTTGGATTCTTTGCCGGCACTGCGCTATGGCTCGAAGAAATCGTCAACCGTTATTATTTTTCGACAATCAATTCATTCGTTTATCTTGGCGCAGCTTTGTTGCTTATTCTAATCGGCATTCGACGCTTCAGCGACAGTGTCAGTGATACCGTTGTAATTGCCGGAGTATGCTTCGAAGCTCTGATGCTTGTTTTCATGTTCATTGTAATGTTCTTCTCACCCCAGGAAGATATTTTGCAAAACGGCGAAAAAAATTTGAACGGCGCCGGCGCTGAGATGCAGGATATTTTAATCGAAGTTGGCGAAATTGCACGTGATTTTGCGTCTACTTCCGCATCGTTCGAACAGGTCAATGAATCGTTAAAAGAAATGGTGCGCCAGCAGAAAGAACTGATTTCATCAGTAGAAAAAATCGGCGCTGCTGCAGCAGACGCCGTTGCACCCAACCCTCGGCTCATAGAATTAATGAAAGAGACCAATCAATCGTTCGAAGGCTTGAAATCATCGGTCGAAAGACTGAACCAATCCACGGCGTCCTTGCAAAAAGAAGCAGTCGAAGCCGCCGTCAGAAAAGAAATTGAAAAATACTTCGTAAACCGAGTCGGACAAAGCGGGCAAAATAGTGAATAAGAGTAGAAGAAAAAGAATAGTCGAAATTTATTTCATTCTATATTTGGCTGCGCTCGTTTTTTTGCTGCCCGATAAACCTGCGAATATAGAAAAAGAGCAAGAACCTATAACCACGGTTGAGCAAGGTTTTCAATTGCTTCCGGAAAAGGCAAGTTTGTTTTGCAAAGTCGCAGTCGATTCAATCGGATATAGAATTATTGAAATTGATTCGTTGAACACGGTTTTCTTTCAAGGACCTGTCGACAATCTCAGTTTCGAAGTCGTTATTGAAGATAAAATGCTCGAACAGACCCTAATTTTAAACACATCCGACAAAAGTTCAACTAAATTCTTTAAAATTGACTATACACCCGGTAATAAATACATTGTTTTCAAATGGTTCCCAACGGTATTCGACCGCATTAACCGTAATTATTTAGTTCAAATCACAGCTATTGGCGAATCCATCGAAAAAGATAATGGCAGGCCTCTGAAAATGCTCACTTCGAAAAGCCAATTCTCGTTAAACTTAATCTATATCGACAACGAAACCGGCAAACCTTTTGTTACCGGCTACGAATCAGTCGAACTAATCAATTCACCCGGAGTTGCAGCTAACGCTCAGAGTTCACAGCAAATTATTACTCAACAGTTTTTTCCCGACAGATTCAGCCTGATACCAGAACAAACGTCATTGAGCGCTATAGCCTGGCAAAACTTTTCGAACACAGTCTATGCGAGCAATATAAACTTAATCCGCGACCTAGCCGAACAACCCAAAATTAAAGCAATCTGCGAACCATTGGGCAACGGCGGGGAAGCATTTCTTGCAGATTTATCCGACGATAAACTAATTGTTCGCGGTAAGACACCTTCCTACGGCTCAATGCGTGTAGAGATTAAAATAAAACGTAAGCAAGACGGCGCCGAGTCCATTAATTCCTTCGTCGTAAAGCCTATGGCTATCGAACAGCCGATAATCCCGAAAACAATGTATCCCGAAAAAACTTATCTATTCGACCCACGTTTGCCATTAATCGGTGGAAATCTGAATGCAACGCTGAAATTCGGCGAAAGGATTATTGCGGCTTCACACAACGGCGAGCGTTTTTCCTATACTCCAGACATCAGCGATACCGGACGGACATTTCAGTTCGAGCGGTATATCGACGGCAGCTTATACGGGCAGGTCTATAAATGCCGTGTCGTTTCCTATCCGCAACCCGAAATTATTGACATCCAACGACAAAGCGGACATGAAGTTATAATCATCGTCAAGGCATATGGCACATTCGACCGAAAAGAAAATGAAATAACCGGCTTTATTATCGAAGGTAATGCAAAATATCAGGATTTACGAGGAAAAATTCTCGACGAACCCGATGTTCCATCGCGCACACAACATTTTCGTTTTACTCCCAAAAATCCGGAAAAACCTTTCGAGTTCAGCTTTTCGGCAATCGACAGAGCCGGCAGACATTCTGTAAAAAGAAACTTCAAAGAATAAAACTGAAACAAAAAAATACTTCTTACGTTTTGCTATGTAATATCTGACTCTATTTGGGTGATTAATGAAAAAAACAAGCATAATATTCTTCCTATTAATAGTTCTATCTTTATCGGAGTTTGCTTCGGCTCAGCAGCAAAGCGATGTTAAAACATATTCTCTAAAAGAATGCATCGATATTGCATTGAAACAGAATCCAGATTTGCAAACTGCCCTTACCCGCATTGCGCCTGCAGGAGCGGCAGTTGCAAGCGCATTCGGAAGTTATTTACCTTCCATCAGCGTTTCCGGTGGCTACCAACGACAATTAAATGCCGAAGGCGGTCAAACAGTAAGCATAATGGGACAGCTTGTTCAATTGGGCGCCACCGACCCAAATTCCTATAACTTGAGCGCAACGGCTAATTATGTGCTTTTCAACGGCTTTGCACGCGAATCCGAATACAGCCGATACCAAGACTTGCTTAACAGCCAGTATAAAAGCCTCGCCTATACCGAAAGACTTACTAAGCTGAATATTTATATGTTATATACCGACGTAATTCGTAAATACCAAATCGTTAAAACACATAAGCAGAATTTGGAATACGGCAAAAGTGAACTCGACAAATTTCGCGACCAATACGACGCCGGCTTGGTTCATATCGGCATCGTATATTCGCAGGAAGCCGAAGTCGGTTTGCGCGAAGGCGAACTCGTTACTGCCGAGAACGATTTGAACATCGCAAAATCAAATCTGCTCAAAACGATGGGATTGCAGCCGAACCTAAACGCCGAGTTTCTTGAATCGAGCCTTCCGTCTTCGGTTTCGGAAACTGAGTTAATCAAATTCCGAAATGATATTGGCAGTTTTTCAGTTGCACTTTCTTCTGCTTTGGAAAGCCGCGAAGATTATAGCGCAGCAAAACTTAATGTATCTGCTGCAAAATCAAGCATTACCACTGCTCGCAGCGGCTATTTGCCCGTTATTTCGGCAAGCGGCGGGTGGTCCTGGGCAAACAGCTCACTGACACAATTCGGCGAGAAGGGACGTTCTTATATCGGTTTGAACCTGTCGATTCCAATTTTCGACCAGTTCCAGACGAATTATCAGGTGGAGTATGCCGAAATGCAGGTCAAGCAAAGTGAAATCGATTTATACCGTATTGAACAAAACATCAGAGCGTCGCTCCAGCAGTCGTTCCTGCAACTTGAAGCCGCCGAAAAGCAAATTAGTATAACTGAACGAACACTAAAAGCCGCCGAACTGAATTTCGAAAACTATAAGAGTCGTTTCGAAGAAGGTATGGCTAACATTACCGAGTACCTTTCGGCAAACAACAGCCTAATAAATGCTCAAATCAATCGAATAAATGCAATTTATCAGTATTTTTACAGCCAAAAGGACTTGCTTTTCCAAATTGGCAAACTTGATTAATAAAAAGATTATTCACTATAGAAAACACTCATAATGAAATGCGAAAAATGTGGTAACGATTATCCTGCTCAATACTATTTTGAGACACCGACAATTTGCAAAGATTGCTTCGCAAAACTTAGCCCCGAAGAGCAACAATATCAATACGATTTGATGGGGCGTATGTTCGAATCGACCGTGCTACAATCGCGAATCGGCTTTTGGAGACGCTTGGGAGCGGCTCTGCTCGACTTTGCTATTGTTACTATTATTCTTGTCGTTGTGCTTTATATGAACGGGTTCATAGCAAGATTAACGGAATATATTAACGAGGTAATGGCTGCTGGACAGAATTTTGCGTTGATTAATGAGCTGCAGCTCGAATTTCAAAATAATAATTTGACAAATTATGCAATTATTTACTTGATTATTCTGGCTTATTATACTTTAGAAATCTTTATCGGCGCAAGTCTCGGTAAGTTAATTCTTGGTTACCAAATCGGTTCTCTCGAACGCACAAGAGCATCGAAGCGAGCTTTGATTTTAAGATATTTCTATAAACACTTGCCCGAACTTTTATCTTTAGGATGGGTTATTTCTCAGATTTACGTGGTTGATTTGCTTTCGTCATTGTTGAGTTTTGCTCTCTTGGTCGGATGTTTCTTTGTTTTCTCATCCAAGAGGCAGGCATTCCACGATATGCTTGCAGGTACAGCCGTTTATTATCGCGAAGATATCCTTCCTGAAGCTGTTGATACTGAGCAGACAGCAGTGTGATTGCGAAAAGAAGGATTCCGGGTTAAGCCCGGAATCCTTCATGCAGACCGACACTCATTTTGAAGCATGGATGCTGAAACAAGTTCAGCATGACAATGTTTGCGAAACATCAGTTAAGTAATTCCTATGGTATAAATTTTAAAGAACATTATTTGACTAATCAGGGTCTTTGAATATGGCAAAGAAAAAATCCAAAAAAAGGTTGATAATCATATTAAGCATCATTGTATTACTCATTGTTGTCATCGCAGCGGTAGTGGCTACAAACAAAGGCGAAAAGCCAATAGCTGTTACGGTGTCGAAAGTCGAAAAACGGACGATTACACAATCGGTTACCGCAGTCGGCACAATCGAAGCCGAAACTGAAGTGAAAATTTCGTCGGAAACTTCCGGCGAAATAGTTGACCTTCCCTTTAAAGAAGGCGATTTCGTCAGGCGTGGCGCTATGCTTGCGCGAATCAAGCCTGATATTATCGAGATGCAGCTCGAACAATCACGCCAAGCCGCAGAAGCCAGCAAGTCGGAAATAGAAGTTCGCAAATCTGCTCTCGACAAGCTGCAGAAGGAATTCGACCGCATTGCTGCATTGCTGCAAAAGAAGCACGTCTCGCAAAACGAGTATGATGCCGCAGCTGCGGCGCTCGAACAGGCAAAAGCAGCTTACAACGCTTCGAAGGCGGGATACAACCAAGCTTTGGCAAGTCTTGAGCAAGTCGAGCGCAACAAAAGTCGAACAGTGCTTTTTGCTCCTATTGAAGGCACTATAACAAAACTATCTGTTCTGAACGGCGAAAAAGTTGTCGGAACTTCGATGATGCAAGGCACTGAAATGATGAGAATTTCTGATTTGAACGACATGAATGCCATCGTCGAAGTCAGCGAAAACGAAATTGTTCGTGTGGAACTCGGCGACAGCGTGAAAATTGAAATCGACGCTTTCCCTGATAGAATTTTCACCGGTATCGTTAGGGAAATCGGTCATTCCGCTATCACAAATTCCACTGGGACAATCGACCAGGAGATTAATTTCAAAGTTAAAATAAAAATACTCGACAACGAAAAGAAACTTCGCCCCGGCATGAGTTGCAGCGCCGAGATTATGACCGAAACAAAGTACAACGTTCTTGCAGTGCCTAAGCAATCAGTAACCGTAAGGGAATCAGAAAACAACAATAAACCAGATATCGAAGAAACCGGATTAGTCTTGAAAAAAGAAGATGAGCAAGATAAAAATAAAAAGAAAGAGCGCCCACCTTCGGTCGTATTTGTCAAAGACGGCAACAAAGTTAAGCAAGTTACTGTAAAATACGGTATCGCCGATAAAGATTATGTTGAAATAATAGAAGGACTTAACGAAGGCGACGAAGTAGTCAGCGGCAGCTATGACGCAATTTTCAAACAACTAAAAGATGGCTCGTCAATCTTTATCGACAGCACGGATAACAAGAAATTTAACAAGAAAAAATAATCGACATGAAACAAAACAACGATTTTCAGACGTCAAAGGACGGTATAATAATAAGAATCGAACGTATTGCCAAGGTTTACGAAATGGGTTCAGAAAAGGTGTTTGCCTTGCGCGACGTTTCGCTTACGATTTCGCAAAACGAATATGTTGCCATAATGGGTCCGTCGGGTTCAGGCAAATCGACAATGATGAACATTCTTGGCTGCCTCGATACACCGACCGCGGGTAAATATTTCTTCAAGGAATATGACGTAAGCGATATGACCGACAACGAGTTGGCAAAGATTCGCAACAAGGAAATCGGTTTCGTTTTTCAAACGTTCAACTTGCTGCCTCGCGCCTCATCATTGAAAAATGTCGAACTGCCTTTGGTCTATGGCGGATATTCGGCCTCGGAACGTCATCAAATTGCAAAAAAGACACTCGAAGACGTCGGTCTTGGCGACCGAATCGGACATAAGCCTAATGAACTTTCCGGCGGCCAGCGCCAGCGTGTTGCAATTGCCCGAGCATTAGTTACAAATCCGTCGATAATTCTTGCAGACGAACCGACAGGAAACCTTGACACAAAGACCGGCGAAGAAATAATGAGATTATTCAACGACTTATGGAAAAAGGGTAATACAATAATACTAGTTACTCACGAAGAGGATATTGCAAAGCACGCCCATCGAATTATCCGGCTGCGGGACGGATTGGTCGAAAAGGACTATATAAATCCAGATCCAATTACTAATTGATTTGATGCTGCAAAATTTTTGACTTACAATGAAATTATCTGAATTAAATGAAATAATCAAACTGTCGTTCGATTCAATACGAATCAACAAAATGCGCTCTTTGCTGGCGTCGCTCGGCGTTGTAATCGGTATATCTTTCGTTGTGTTGATGGGTTGGTTTTTAGCGGGATTAGACGACGTTTTGGAAGAAACAATTAACTTTGTCGGCGTGGACATGGTTTACGTTGATAAATGGGACTGGGCTGGCGGCAGAAACTGGAAATTAATCGACCAGCGCAAACCAATCACTTATGACCAGGCTGTTGAGCTTGCAAGTAAGATGAAAACGGCAGAAATCGCTGTCCCGCTCGGCAGGAAACACGGCTCAAATATTAAATACGGCGATGACTTACTACAGAATATCATGGTTGTCGGCACAAAATCCGATTATGGACTTACTCCATCGGGAATGGTCGAAATTGGCAGGTTTTTTAATAATATTGATGAGCAATTCTCAGCAAAATCAGTCGTAATCGGCTGGGGGATTTATAAGACTCTGTTTCTCGAACGCGGCATTGAGGCTATTGGTAAAACTATTAAAATTAACGGCGTTAAATTCGAAATAGTCGGTATCGTCAAAAAACAAGGCACTTTGCTAATGGATTTCATGGATAACCAGATATATATTCCTATATCGACTTTTCAATCATTATTTCCTTTCAAAAACAGGTCGTTTTCCGTAGCATTAAAAGCCGGCTCGGTCGAAAATATGCCCGAAGTTCGAGCCGAAGCGGAAGGCATTATGCGCGACATAAGAAATATCGAACCCGGCGAAGAGAACGATTTTTCGCTGAATGAGTCGAAATCTTTCGAGAAAACCGCCAATACATTAAGACTTATTGTCGGTGGAATAGGCATTGGCATGACTGCATTGTCTTTTATTGTCGGCATCATTGGTATTATGAATATTATGTTTGTCTCGGTAACCGAACGAACTAAAGAAATCGGTATCCGTAAGGCTATCGGAGCACATAAGCGCTCAATACTCATTCAATTCGTCATCGAATCGGCTGCGCTATGCTTTATCGGCGCAATCTTATCGATTGTTGGTTGCTCGATATTGGTATTTCTGCTGGCGACATATTTGCCGCAAGCTATGCCTTCGCTTGAGTTTCTAACGCTATATATTCCAGTTAATATTATTATAATAGCAACGTTTGTGTCTGTTTTTGTTGGAATGCTCGCTGGTTTTATTCCTGCGCTCCGAGCAGCGAATCTGAATCCGGTCGATGCGCTTAGATACGAGTAAGCTACGAAACGTCAACTCAAATGATTATGATATAATAAATATTGTCAAAAAGAATAGTTCTGATAGTGATTCGTTAGATTAATTGAATGAATAGTATTAAAGATACAACACACTAATTATAAATCGTTGAAAATTGCTTTTAACTTCATATAATTAACGGTCCAATATTTTATGTGGCCCTTGCGCGCAACCTAGTAGAATCCATTGATTACAAATAAAATATGAATATAACCGAAAGTATTTCGCTGGCATTTGCCGCCGTCAAGGGAAATAAGCTGAGAGCCTCGTTAACGTTGCTGAGCATAGCAATCGGAGTGTTCGCTATTATTGGCTCCGGCACATTGGTCAACTCGATGGACAGCGCTTTTACAAGCGAATTGGCATCGCTCGGCGAAACATCTTTCGAAATCACTCGAATGCCGTCGATTCAAACTGGTAACACTTGGCGTAAGTATAGAAAAAGAAAATCCATTACATATTCAGAATTTAAAGATTTCAAGCGCCGAATGACCATATCCAACGACATCAGCGCCACAAGCGCTTCATCGGGTCATGTTATTAAATCAGAGTATTACACAACCGATGCAGATGTCGTTTTAATTGGCGCCGACGAAAATTACTTTACAAATTACAATATGAAAGTAGATTTCGGCAGGGCTTTTACGGCAGAGGATATTTCACTCGGACGAAACATAGCCATAATCGGCAATGATGTTGTCGTAAAAATATTTCCGAACATGAATCCGATTGGAAAGCAGATTCGTATTAAAAATCAAGCATTTACCGTAGTCGGAGTATTGGAGACAAAAGGCGCTGTTATGGGCGAATCGATGGATAATTATACAATCATACCATTGACGCAATTCCTGAAATATTATGCAAGCTGGTGGGAAGAATCCCTTAGTATTTCAGTAAAAGCAACAAGCAAAGATATGCTGCCGAAAACAATCGACGAAGCCACAAGCGTAATGCGCACTATCAGAGATGTAAAACCATGGGAAGAAAACAGTTTCGAAATTGAAACAAACGAATCCATAAGCGACCAATTTAAAAGCTTTTCAATTTACTTGAGCGTATTCGGAATCGCATCAGGAATCATTGCTTTGATTGCTGCCGGCGTTGGAATAATGAACATTATGCTTGTTTCCGTAAAGGAGCGCACAAGAGAAATCGGCATCCGTAAAGCAGTCGGCGCACGACGTTCTTGGATAATGTATCAGTTTATAATCGAAGCAATTACACTATCTCAAATCGGTGGATTAATTGGCATCGCTCTCGGTCTTGGCATTGGTGGATTTTTTAGCCAGATGATGGGCTTCAAAGCGGTTTATTCTTTGGATTGGGTTTTAGCTGGAGTAGGTATTTGCACATTATTAGGCATCGTATTCGGAGCATTTCCGGCTAACAAAGCGTCAAAACTCGACCCTATTGACGCCTTAAGGTATGAATAAATATATTTCAATTAACAAAATATTGCCTTAGACATAAAAAATCCTTAATTTGTGTTTTTTTCACTTTGATGATTACAATTTTAATTGATGTTAAAAACACAAAAAATATTCGTTGCATTAACATTTCTATTCTTTCTTAATTCTATTGTGGTTAGCTCTCAGACTACTTCCGGTTACTCTACATCTAAAAAAGTTAGAGTGAAAAAAACATATTATTCCGA
>CAYLSY010000017.1:0-14708 GCA_964386275.1 uncultured Hyphomicrobiales bacterium | reverse complement strand
CAAGTTATATTGAATTTTTCTTTGTAATTTCTTTTAAATAAACTAATTTTGTAATCTGTTTAAAATGCGGAAAACAATATGTTCGAAAATTTGACAGAGAAACTCGAATTAGCGCTGAAGCGCTTTCGGGGGCAATCGAAGATTACAGAAGAAAATATTCAGGAAGCATTGCGCGAAATCCGCCGCGCTTTGCTGGAAGCCGATGTCAACCTACACGTTGCGCGCAAGTTCGTCGACGACGTCAAGGATAAATCCATCGGCTCGGAAGTCAAAGGAAACCTGCTTCCCGAGCAATTAATTGTCAAAATAGTCAAGGATGAATTAGTCGAATTGCTCGGCGCCAAACAAGCTGATTTGACTATTTCTCCGCATCCGCCGACTGTAGTTCTAGTTGCCGGTTTGCAAGGTTCCGGTAAAACTACTTTTTGCGTCAAGCTTGCAAAAAATCTAAGAAAAAAGGGACGTCAACCCTTGCTCGTAGCTTGCGACGTCTACCGTCCCGCTGCTATCGACCAATTGAAAACACTTGGTCAATCGGCGAATATACCGGTTTTCACTGGCGATTCGGGCGACCCAATAAAAATTGCCCAAGACGCAATCAGCTATTCGAAGCGTTTTGCCCGAGATATAGTCATAATCGATACCGCTGGTCGTTTGACTATCGACGAGCAGATGATGAAAGAAATTAAAAACATCAGCGACACAGTTAAACCGACTGAAACGCTGTTCGTTTGCGACGCAATGATTGGCCAGGATGCCGTTACTACAGCCAAGGCTTTCCACGAGCAGCTCAATTTAACCGGCATCGTGCTGACAAAGCTCGACGGCGATACCCGCGGCGGCGCTGCATTATCAGTGCTTTCAGTAGTTGGCAAACCGATTAAATTTGTCGGAACTGGCGAAAAAATCGACGCTTTGGAGCCATTCCATCCCGAGCGTATCGCTTCGCGAATTTTAGGCATGGGCGATATTATCACTCTCGTCGAAAAAGCTGAGCAGGAATTCGATTCGAAACAGGCAGCCAAGCTCGAAGAGAAAATTCGCAAGAACCAGTTTACATTCGAGGATTTTCTCGAGCAGCTCGGTATGATTAAAAAGATGGGGTCGATGCGCGATTTGCTTGGTTTTATTCCCGGCATGGACAGAGCTTTGAAAGGCGTAAACATCGACGAGAAGGCATTCTCGCGGGTCGAAGCCATAATTTTATCGATGACAAAAGCAGAACGGAACAACCCGAAAATATTGAATGGCTCACGCCGCAAACGTATCGCTTTGGGAAGCGGCACTTCGGTGCCAGATGTGAACCGTTTGCTCAAGCAGTTCGAAGACATGCAAAAAATGATGAAAAACATCACTAGAGGCGGAAAATCAAGGTTGCTCAGGCAGTTGAATTTACCGCAGGGATTCGGAAATTAATTTGAACAAATAATTATTTTTAATAAAAATCATAGGAAACATTTAACATGGTAAAATTGCGTCTCCGCAGAAAAGGTAGAACTCATTACCCCATGTACGACATCGTCGCCGTCGACGGCAGGAAAAAACGCGACGGCGCTTTCATCGAGCGCTTAGGCTACTTCAACCCCCATGCCAAACCCTCGAAAATTTCAATCAACCCCGAAAGAGCAATTTATTGGCTCAATAACGGAGCTCAAGCAACAGATATTGTCAACAAACTACTTAGCTATGAGGGTGTTTTGCTTCGCCGCCACCTTGAATTCAAAGGCAAAACAAGCGAGGAAATCGCTTCGGAAGTTGAAAAGCATCTGCAAAATGCAAAAGCAAGATATTTCCGCCGCAACGAACTGCGGGTGAAACGTGCTGCTAAACGCGCTAAGGAAAAAGAAGCTGAAGCCGAAGCAAAAGCAGAATAATCTGTGCCGAAGCTAAAGCTAAATAATCTGTATAAATACATTTTAAAAGGACTTATATATAAAAGACATAAGTCCTTTTTGATTTTTTTTCTGAATTATTACTTTGACAACCATTCCTTTAGTATAGAATCGAAATTTTCTTCATCGAATTGTATCTTGTCGTACATACCTTTTGATTGTCTTTGGCGAAATGCCTCAAAAAGTGATACCGCAGCCGCTACTGATATGTTCAGGCTTTGAATCATTCCAACTTGCGGGATGAGAAAATTACCGTCTGCCTGTTCGGCTGCTTCTTCGGATACTCCTGTATGTTCGTTGCCGAAAACCAACGCAACCGGCCCGGTCAAGTCTAAATCGTAGAGCGAGACAGCATCTTTTGCCATGTGAGTCGAGTAAATTTTCTTACCTTCTTTACGCAATTTCGCATAGCACTCTTCGACACTGCCGTACATATTAAGTTCGACCCATTTATAAGCGCTGGCGGAGCTTTTCTCGCCGAGTTTGGGCATTTGCTGCGTTCCGTAATAAATCAGGGACACTTCGTAAACGCCGACAGCATCGCAAGAACGCAGCACGGCTGACAGATTGTGCGGGTCGTTGATGTTTTCCATGACGAGCGTCAGTGTTGGCTGCCGTTTTTCAACCACTCTGCGGGTTTTTTCCAAACGTTCGTCGGTGCGGCAGGTCGGGAATTTCGGTCTTCGGGACATATTATTTATCCACTTCGCCCATAATCGGGTCGATTGAGCCAATTATTGCGACAATATCGGCAATCATCGAGCCTTCGCACATCACAGAAGTTGCTTGCAAGTTGGCTGCCGATGCCGAACGGATTTTCATTTTCCACGGATGCCCTGTTCCGTTCGAGACGATGAAGAAGCCGAGTTCGCCCTTCGAAGACTCAATCGGGGTATAGGTTTCGCCGGGTTCGGGCGCTGCGCCGAAGTTAATAAGCATGAAATCGCTAATCAGCTCTTCCATTTTTGTATAAATCTCTTTTTTCCTTGGCAAAACCGCTTTCGAGTCAAAATTTCGAACCTCGCCCTTAGGCATTTTGTCGAGAATTTGATTAACTATTTTCAGGCTCTGCTTCATTTCCTGAACACGAACCATATAACGCGCCCAAACGTCGCATTCGTCGAATGTAATAACATCGAAATCCAGTTCATTATAGACTAAATATGGATTATCGCGTCGTAAATCGCGTGCAATACCGCTTCCGCGCAAAACAGGTCCGGTTGTACCGAGTTTTATAGCCTTGTCGGGCGGCAGAATTCCAACGCCGGCAATGCGGTCGATGAATATACGATTACGGTGGACAAGTTTTTCGAAATACTTGAGTTCCGACGGGAATTGCTCTGCCCAAGCCTTTATTCGCGCTAATATATCGTCGTTAATATCGTTTGCAATTCCTCCGATTCGGCTGTAACTCGTCGTAAAGCGTGCGCCGCAAATCAATTCGAAAATGTCGTATAGTTTTTCTCGTTCGGTGAATGTCCATAGTATAATTGTCAGCGCCCCGACATCCATACAAGTCGAGCCCATTGCCATTAAATGCGAAGAAATTCGCGCTAATTCACAGACCAAAGTCCTTATCCATTGCGCCCGCGGAGGCGCTTCGATACCCAGCGCATTTTCGATTGCAAGCGCCACAGCGACGTTATTTGAAAGAGGCGATATATAATCGAGGCGGTCGGTATGTGGGATAAACTCATGGAAAGTCATATTCTCAGCCAATTTCTCGTAACCGCGATGCAAATACCCTACCTCAGGCACGCATTTAATCACTGTTTCGCCATCCAATCGCAACAGCAAACGCAAAACGCCATGGGTTGCTGGATGCTGAGGACCCATATTCAAGACCATTGAGTTTTCGATTTTGTCGTCGAAATATACAGAAAGGTCTTCACTGGTTAATTCGCGATAGATTTTATCCTGCCTGATTCGGTTTAGTTGTTCTATTTCAGATTCGGTTTTCAGATTTCGAGCCATTAGCTTTCCATTTTCTGTTATGATACACTTTAAGTGAAAATTGTATAAGTTGTAAAATAAGCATAATCTAAAAAAAAGACAAAATTTAGTTTCGAGCGATATATTTAACCATTAAGGAAACGACATAATTCAATAACGCTTTGAATCGTTGATTATATAGTATATTCCAATATCTTACAATATAATTTTAAACGGCTCCATAATAATCTGATATTCATTGAAATCATAACTGAAATAGACAAAACCATATTTTTCATGAAAATAGTAAGTAGAAGAGAAATTGCCGGCTTTGCATTCGCTCTTGCCTTCGATAACCCAGCATGTATCGCCTACGTTAGGATTGGAATAGAAAATCCGTGATTTAACCTCTAATGTTCCAACAACTTCTTTTCCGCATAGTTCTTCCAAGCTTTCATCTAAAGTAAGCTTCCAATCGAGTAACTGACCTATCTCAATCGGGTACTTTATCCATGGAAATGGCAGCAACTCCGTAAATCTTAAGTAATTGCACCGTGGCGGATGAAGCCGTATTTCAGGTCGAATGAAAATATTGCTCAGGAAATTGCCTTGACGATCGATAACGCAAGTTTGTTCTATTTCAGACACTAAATCACCTGAGCTGTCTGGCTTTTTGTTGTAAATATACTCTACTTTTCTATCATTCGCATTGAATTTCTCATCGTAAGTTCTTAGCACAACGGTATCGACACTCGAGCTGTTTGACCTTGTTATTGAGAATCGCCATTCGCGATATGGCTTATATATCAAAGAGTTATTGCAAGACGATGTAAAAAAAGAAAATGCAAATGCTCCAGCAATAAGTATTAATATGATTAGAGTGAACTTTCTAAACTTATTTAATTTACTGAACCGCATAAAAATTAATCTTTTTGTTAAATAACCAAATAGAAATTCTTACTCCGCATTTTGCCAAGCATTTACTAAGTTGCTATACCTCTTGGCAATAGCCATCGCTGTTTCGTAGCTGCTGCTTTCGCCAGTAACTTGGAAAGCTCCTTTTTCCTTGTGCGGCAGCAGCAAAACAGAATCGTTGTCGAAAAATAGCTTCACGCCCTCAACCAACTGCCTGTTCATACCTTCAGTATTTTCCATAGCCATGCGCATAACAGTGCCTTTCGATTCCCAAGGGCAATTGGCATCAATTGTGTATTGGAAACGGCGAGGCAGTGATTCGTCGAGTTCGGATATTTTAAGTTCGCTTTGAGCGAGCATTTCCAAGATTTTGCCAACTGTAAACATGCCGTCAGCCGCAAAAAGGAAATCGCTGAAAATAAAACCACCCCAAATACCGCCGACAAACAGAACCTCGCTGTCTCGAGTAGCTTCCATCATTGCCGAATGAGAATTTTTAATACGAAGAACCTTGACGTCATAGCTTTCGGCAATCATTTCAATTTCAGCCGGAGCGACGATTGAAACGGCGATTTTATAAGGCTCGCGATGGCGATTAGTCTCTAAAAATAGCTTGGTAATGATTGTAAGCAGTCGCGAAGGGCTATAGCAAACGCCACGTTCGTCAATAAGTGAAATTTTTTCCGCGCCGGGTTCCATAACAAAGCCAATTTCGTATCCCAGCGAGCGCATAATTTTTGTTGCTTCAATATTCTCGGTTGCAACCAGCGATGGGTCGGGATTGTAGCGTCCGGCATCGATGAAATCATGCAGCGACAATGCTTCGCAGTTCAGCTTTCCTAAGATATACGGAAATATTGATGCAGCCAAGCCATAGGAATAATCCATCAATATTTTGTATTTTTTTTGTTTGATAATGTCGATTTTGAGCGATTCAAGGTAACGATTGATGTAAATTTCATTTGTTCGCTCGGGATAACGTATAGCGCCAACGTTTTGATGATGCACGCGGCGAATGTCTTCGCCGAAAAAGTAGCGCTCAATCGCTTTTGTCTTGGCAATCGATATATCTCGTCCTTCTTGGTTGAAAATAATAATATCGGTCATATCTGGATTGCGTGGCGAACGGCGCACATGGATACCGCCGGCGTATTTGCCCGTGCGGATTTCCTGTCGTGTTTGCGGTATAGAAATCGTTTGAAGGTCGTTTACGTTGATTCCGACCGATGACAAACCAGACGTAATCGTTCTTTTCAGAATTCTCGAAAGCAAATCGGGGTCGCGGCTCGCCAATATTGCTGAATTTTGCTTATGGGTCATGCCTATTGCCGCGCCGAGTTTTGCCCCGAACTCGGGATTGATTTCAATATTTGAAAAACCGGAGATTCGTGCGTCGGTGAACAGCTCCCGCAGCCATTTTTCTTCCTGCACCATTGAACGCGACAATACTGCTCCGACCTCGACATGTTTCATAGGCCACAGCTTGATATTTGCCATTAAATTAGCTCGGCTGCCGATTGTGCAGCCTTCGGCGATGAATACGTTTTCACTGATTGTGGCTGAATTTCCGATTGATGTGTCGTTGCAAATCACGTCGTCGGAAAGCTGGGCAAAATCGCCGACTTTTATATTATTCCATAAAGTGGAATTCCGCAAACGTGCGCCCATACCGATTGAGACGTTACTGCCCAATGAGCAGTTGATAATTTCCGCATGGTCGGCAATCGTCGTGTTGCTTCCAATGACTACTGTGCCGATGAGCTTTGCAGTGGGCGCGATTTTTACGTTATCACCGGTATAAATATTGCCTTTTTTCAAACCTTTAATTTCGACAGTGACTTCGCCTGAAATAATATCGAATTGCGCTTGTTGATATTCGTCCAAATTTCCGATGTCCTTCCAATAACCTTCGGCAATGTAGCCGTAGAGAGGCATGTTTTGGCGAAGCATCAGCGGAAACAAGTCCTTACTGAAGTCGAATTCTTCCTGATATGGTATTAAATCTAAGACTTCAGGCTCGAGTATATAAATACCGGTGTTGATAGTATCGGAGAAAACCTCGCCCCACGATGGTTTTTCAAGGAAACGAGTGATTTTACCGGATTCATCGGTCATTACAATACCATATTGAAGCGGCTTCGTTACTCTTGTTAATAGAATAGTCGCCTTCGAACCGCGCTCGATGTGGAATTCAAGCGCTTTGGTCAAATCGAAATCAGTCAAAACGTCGCCGCTGATAATAATAAAGCGTTCTTTCAAGTGTTGATAGGCATTGCGGACAGCACCTGCCGTGCCATAATCTGCCTGAGCCATGACGTATTTCATCTGAATGCCGAATTTTTCGCCATCTTCGAAATGTGAAGTGATTGTTTCAGGTTGAAAATATAGAACTGATACAATATCGGTGATATTATGCCTTTTTAGCAATGATACAATATGCTCCATCATCGGAGTGTTCATAATGGGAACCATCGGTTTCGGAATAGTCATTGTCAGCGGGCGCAAACGAGTGCCGAAGCCGCCTGCCATTATTACTGCTTTGTTCATTTGAACCTCAATATATGAATATTAATATGTATTCGTAAAGATATAGAAATAACTAAATTAATGCTGTAAAAAAATATATCCAAGAATAATTTAATTAAAAAGCAATTATTTTATAATTTTGCTATTATCGTCTCGGCAATAGATGTTATTTACTCCGATTTGCGATAAAAAAAGAATTTGTTCAATTTTATAGAATGAATATTATGGAAGCGCTAGTAACCGGCGCGACGGGATTTGTCGGCAGCCACGTTGCCGACCTATTAATCGAACGCGGATTTAATGTCCGCTGCATTTACCGTAAGACAAGCAATCTCCGGTGGCTCGAAGGCAAGCCGGTTCGGCTTTTCGAAGCGCCGCTTTCGAATATGAAAGCGCTCGAAGCCGCTGCCGATGGAGTCGATTATGTCTTCCATGTTGGCGGATTAATAGCTGCCAAGTCTTATGAAGAGTTTTTAATGGCAAACCGCGATGGTTCGCTCAATTTGGCGCGTGCAGCAATGGCATCGCCAAATCTTAAACGTTTTGTATACGTCAGCAGCTTGACAGCATGCGGTCCATCGAAATCGCTCTCTGAGCCGTTAACCGAAGATATGCCCCCAAAGCCGCTTACTGCTTACGGACGCAGCAAATTCGAAGCCGAAAAGGAGCTTAATAAGCTGAAAAACGACCTGCCGCTAACCATAATCCGTCCGCCGGCTGTATATGGACCTCGAGACCCAGGAACTTTCACCATATTTCATGCAGTGAAAAAGGGTTTCGGCTTTTTAATAGGATTCGACAAAAAATATCTGAGTTTGGTGCATTCGTCTGATTTGGCTCGTGGGATAGTTGATTCGGCATTTCCCGATAAGACAATCGGTGAGACTTATTTTGTGTCGAGCAGGGAGTTTTATACATGGCCACAAATTATGAAGGCAATGCAAGACGGCTTCGGAAGAGACAGGATATTCAATTTGCATGTGCCGCACTTTATTGTAATGGGCGCAGCAGCAGTATCTGGTTTTATAGGTAAATTTATGAAGAAGCCGCCGATTTTCAACTACGACAAGGGCATCGATTTCATTCAAAAATATTGGATATGCTCAATCGACAAAGCCCGCCGTGATTTCGGATACGAGCCGAAAGTAGAGCTAAGACAGGGTATTGCCGAAACTGCTAGTTGGTATATTCAAAACAAGTGGTTATAGGAAGCGTTTCGAATGAGGTTCAATCCTAAATATATTGTTGCCGCATCATCATTTATTATTGTTTTCATAGCTATAATCATATTTGCATTATCGATTTCGACTGTTTCGTTGCCTAAGACACTATTTAAAGGCAATACAGAGCTAATTGCTGACACGGTAAAAGTTCATAGGAATAATTACGGTGTGCCGTTTATCATCGCAAACAATGAACAGGACGCATATTTTGCCATGGGCTTCGTTCATGCCCAAGACAGGCTCTGGCAAATGGATATAATGCGTCGCACGGCATCGGGCAGCCTTTCGGAAGTATTTGGCGACACAACAATTCAAACAGATTTGCTGATGAAAGCAGTCGGCATTGATAGAATATCCGAAAAACTATGGCAGAACTTCGATTCAAAAACAAAAACTATGCTCGAATCTTATTCAAAAGGCGTAAACTATTATATTAAGACCCAAGGTACGCGCTTGCCATTCGAATTCGATGCGCTTAATTATAAACCTGAGCCTTGGCAGCCAGTAGATTGTGTAAAGATTCAGCGCTTGCTTGCGTTTAAACAGTCTTTAAGTTTTTGGGGAGACTTGATTCTCGGTAAAATTGCCTCGGACGAAGGGGTAAAAGCAACATCGGAGATTATTTCCAACACATACTATGTGTTATCACCTACTAAACTCGGCGATAGCTCGAGTAATCATCCAAAAATTTCGGATTCGTTGAAATTAGCGACCAAAGATACTATTGATTATGGTGATTCCGAATTAAAAAAAGCGTTGTCCTTGCTTTCCAAAGTAATTGACGTTTTTACGGCGACCAAGTCATTCCTTAGCTACGACGGTATTTTCGGTGGCGGAAATATTTGGGCTGCCCAGTCGAACAAGCTATATAAATCGTCTTCGGTTTTGGCTGCGGACAATTTGACAACATGTGTTTTGCCGGCGCAATGGTATCAATGCCGCCTGAAATGCAAGGAGTTCGATGTTTCGGGAATGACTGTGCCGGGCATGCCTGTGTTTTTCTTTGGTCGAAACGAATCGATTGCGTGGGGAATGACATCGTTTCCGGTTGATGATTTCGATTTTTTTATTGAGAAAATCAGCAATGCCGACACTAATTATTATGTATCGAAAAACAACTTAAAAATCAAATTTAAATATATTAGCGATACTATAAAAACGAAGAATTCGGCTTATCCATTCTATTTAAAGGCTTCAGGCAAATCTGTGATAATATCAGATTTCCTCGTGCCGGCGAGGGTAACTGGTTCGGGTACGATTGAGCAGGATTTTCAACCGATACACTCATCCTATTGCCTGTCATTTTCGTGGACAGGCAAGGAAACGACGAACGAATTCAGTGTGCTGCACGATATTATGTTTTCAGGTGATGTCCAACGCTTCAAAAATGCGGTAAAGCGTTGGCGAACTCCAGCGGCATGTTTCGTTTACTCTGATTCGAAAGGTAATACCGGCTTGTTTCCCGCCGGATATATTCCGATACGAAAAAGCAAGCAAAATTCGAAATTTCCGGTATCGGCTTGGAAGGAAGATAGCTATTGGGAAGGATATGAGCTGCTATCATCAATATACGAAGAAAGTAATCCTGCCCAAGGTTTTGTGCATTATTCAAATAATATAATCAATATCGAAGGTAAAAATATTTCCGCATATTTTGACATGCCGAGCAGGTATAACCGCCTCGATACATTGCTCCGAAAGCCGCACAAGTTCAATTATCGCGATGCTCAAATCATACAAAACGACATCTATTCCGAATTTGCCGAAAAGGTTGTTCAAAGAACTGTTATAGCCGTTAATAAATTTCCTTACCAATTTAATGGCTCTGAAAGCATGGCTTACGATATTCTGAAGGATTGGGATTTTATCTACGGGGCATATTCGGCTGCGCCAGCGTTGTTTAATACTTATATTAAAAAGCTGTCTGTGAATCTGCTGCAATCAAAACTAGTTTCAGCAAAGCAAGAAGAGTTGTTGTTCCTTGCCAATATTGCAGATTGTTATTTATACAAGGTTTTTTCGGAAAGCCTTGCTCGGCAAACACCGATCGCTGGAACAAACCGCGACGCGCTTGACTTTATTATTATTCAAAGTTTTAAAGAAGCCGTTGAAGAATTGATAGAAAAACTAAATGACGACGACGCAAGCCATTGGCTATACAATAAAATCAGTAATGTTTATTTGAAGCATCCACTTGACATGTTTTCCGTATTCAAACCATCCGTCAATGTTGGCCCAAACGATATTAGCGGAGGAGCCAGCGCTATAAATAGATTAAGAACCGAAATTTTTCAGGGCGATTATGTAGTCTCAGCTACTACTATGCGTTTTATCGTGGATTTCGCGGAAAACAGCGTCTATTCAGTTGTTGCTGGCGGCGTTTCGGGAGAGTCTATGAGCGCAAATTATTCAGACCAAGTTCAGATATGGTTAAAAGGTGGTTACGTCGAAACTAAGTATTCGGCCACGCCCGACGAAAGCTATGAACTAAGAGTAGTGCTCAATCCCAAGAAGTAGCCGCCAAATTCTTAACTTACATAGCTGCCAATTTATCTACTATAAAGAATAATGAAAATATTTTAATATTGCGCGTGTTTCTTTTAATTCAAATTGTTTACGCTTGAATAGTGGCAAACGCCACCTATTATTTATTTTTATAAAGAAAGAATGTATCCCGTATTGCAGTCGCAGAGCCGAACATTCCGATAGCGCCGTCGATGCTGTTGAGCTGGCTGTCGTATTGACCTTTGACGATATATTGGATGAACCATTTCAAGTAGTTCTCGTCCGGAGCATAAATTGTAACGGAATGCCTGCCATACCATTTGAACATCAAGAATGAGACAGGCGTCCGAGTAGTTGGAAGCATTGCCCACGAAGTAATTTCATAATAACGTGAGTCATTGGTTATCGGGCGATAAATCCTTCTATTAAAATCCAATGAATCCGGGGGGCGCAAATATGAGCCATAGTTCAAAGTATCAAGGCATTTCAAACATAAAATATAGGTTAATACACTATTTTCTTTGGACCATTCAATCATTAAAGAATCGTCCGGTACTGGATTTAAGGTATCCTTGGGATAAAAAAACTCGTCGTATGGTTTCTTCAGCCAAGCAAACTCGTTTGGGGTTATGGTTTTGCCTGATATAACAGAGCTGTCTGGCATTATTATCTTAAGAGTATATTTAGTATTTGGCTTGACCAAATAGCTCTCATCATCCAAATAATAGCCGACAGTGCCGGTGTCGCGGAATTTAAGATGAAACTCGCGCTCATCGCCGATAATCCAAACGTCGGCATTGCGAATCAAGGAATTGTTGTAGACAAATGAGTCTGATACCGGCTGGCTGCGCATGAGTATAATGTTTTGGATGGGTTCGCCGACAATAAGCAATCCCTGAACATATACTTGCGGGATATAATCGACGGGAATCGGGTCTTCGCATGAATTTAGCAGAAACGATGTTATGGAAATAATTAGCAGCAGTATGTTTTTATTTATTTTCATGTTTTTCAGAAATTAATTTCATAAGAAATAGTCGGTAAAATCGGCAGCAGACGCACATCCTCGACTGTTGTGTTAGGCTGCGTTGTGTTGTAATATCTAAACCAAATGTCGCGGCGATTGTAAACATTATAAATATCGAGTGTGAGCTTGGATTTCAAGCCGAAAGACTTGAAGGAATAAGATGCATTAATGTTCAATTGATGCGACGGAGGCAGACGAAGCCCATATCGTTGAGATGGAATAATTTTTCCGCGTCCGTAGTTCATTTCGGGAAACAAGACCTGAAAACGAGATGTAGCGCCGGTATAGGACTGTCCTGACTGAAAAGTGAAGCTGGCGCCTACGTCCCAATCGTCGTTAATTTTGTATTGCGCAACGATTTTCAGGTCATGCAATCGGTCGTATTTCGGACGAAATTCCGCGCCATTATTCAATTCGTCGAACTGCGCATATATCCAGCCGAGAGCGTAACCGATCCAACCAGTCATTCGACCGGAGCTTTTCTGTAGAAATATTTCCGCGCCGTACGAATAGCCTTTACCAACGTAGAATACGTCCGAAACAGTATTTGCGCTTTGTTGATTGAGAGAATTGACGTTAATTTCGTTAATGCCGGATAGTTTTTTATAATATATATCAAAGTTTAAAATTAAATCATTAGCAGGGTAAGTTTCGAGACTGAAAATATAATGGAAAGCGCGGCTGATAGCTACTGTCGAGTCCGTCGGCAGCCATGTGTCGAAAAACGAAAAATCCGGCATGGCAGCAAGGCGCAAGTTTTGGTGAAATACCCCAAAAGATGCTTTGGCAGCAATTTTTTCCGATATTTGCCAACGAATTGCAGCTCTTGGGTCAAATAAAATACTATTTGCCAGATTCCAGTATGAAACACGTATGCCGCCCTGAATCGATAGAGCAGGATTTAAATAGTGGTTGATTTGGCTATAGACGCTGTAGTTCCAGTCTTCGACTTGCATATTTATTGTGCCGGCGCCGCCGTCTTTTGTTGTATCGGTATCGCCGGTGAAGTTCTGTAAATATTTGAAAATGAGGTTTGATATTTCGATTCCGAATGTCGCGGTTGTAATGTCCGAGACGAACCATTCGGTCTTTTGTTTAATTGTATAATCAGTTATTGAGTTGTTTATTAAAAATTCATAGCCAGATTGGCTGCCGTTAAAATTATTCGTATAATTGCTGCCGCTCAAATTAATCGTCGAAAACAAGCCGGGACTGAAAACATGGTTCCAGCGCAGGCTCCCGAGAATATTCGAAATGCTGAGGTTCATATCGACGCCGAAAGAGTTATAGCTCAAATTATCGGCGCTTGCAAAACCGCTGGCAAAAATCTTATCGTCGTCACCGAAATTCTGAGTTATTTTGGCATTAATATCATAGAAATTGAAGTCCGGCAGCGGCGATTCGGGGTCTTCGGTAATGAACGCCTTAATCAACTCAAGATAAGTGCGTCTGCCAGCAACAAAGAATGAGCCGTTCAGCAGCGGACCTTCGACCGAGGCGCTCGAAGAAATGACGCCGATATTGGCTTTCCCTTCGATTTCCTTGCTGTTACCGTCTTTTTGTGTTAAGATAAGAGCTGCGGACAACCTACCGCCATATTCAGCCGGAAATCCACCTTTAATCAGCTCTACGTCTTTGATGGCATCGGTATTGAACGTCGATATGAATCCGAATAGGTGAGACGGATTATATACTGTGGAACCGTCGAGCAGCACAAGGTTTTGGTCAGGTGAACCTCCACGAACGAAAAGACCGCTCGAAATTTGCGATGATGTCAGCACTCCGGGTAAAAATTGCAATGAGCGGAAAACATCTGATTCACCGCCGATTCGGATGTTTTTGAGCTGTGCGACTGGAATGTTAATTTTACTGATTGATATTTCGCGCTTGTCTTCACGTTCAGCAGTTATAACAACTTCTTCAGACTCTATTGATTTAATGCGAAGAGTATAATTTTTTTTCTTTTGCTCGCCAGTGGTGAATTTCAATGTATCGAAGATTGTTTCGTAGCCAACCATCCGCACCTGAACCGGATAAACGCCTGCAGGAATATTTGACACGGTAAAATATCCGTTTTTATTTGAATATGCGCCGAGCTTTGTGCCGGTCAGAGCAATTGTTGCTCCTATAATCGTTTCATTATTGATGCTGTCGAAAATAAAGCCGCTGAGCGTTGCTGTTGCTGGTTCGGCATAGACCCTGCAAATGCTAAGAAAAGAAATTATTATGACTAAGTTCTTAAAAATTTTCATTATGAATTTTTTTTCGGTTTCATTCTAAAGAAAAAATACAATGATTTACAAATACTGCAAGATAGCTGTAAGACGATTAGTCTGCCTCCTAATTTGAAAATAAATAAAAAAAACGCCAATGCCTATCTTAACATTAGCGTTTGTTATATTATTCAGAAATGGCTTCAAGAGCCGCTTTCAATGTGATTTTATATTTGAAATAGCTATCTGATTTCTTTATGGATTGTATGCCTTCGAAGGAATGGATTGTATTTCTTAATTTCCAATCTTTCGTTGGTATTTTGTTTGTTTTTCATGGTTGTATAGCGCGAAGCGGGTTTTCCTTCTTTCTTTGCTTCGGTGCATTCAAGGGTGATGATAACTCTTACTTCTTTTTTTGCCATTTTTATTCTCCTGATTTTAAGAGTGATGACCTTGCCGTATTTCTCCTTGACCT